>NZ_JBRREC010000007.1:0-75393 GCF_056760015.1 Stenotrophomonas sp. STEN029
AAGGGGCTTTACCGGTAATGCCAATGCCGAGCATGGCTCGGCACTACAGGTGAAGCGTTTGGCTGCAGCATTCCTGGTACAGCCTCTGCCGAGCATGGCTCGGCACTACAGGTGCATCTCTCAGGCGTTGCCTTCACCGCCGCCCAGGACACGATGCCAGCCTTCCACGCCCAGCTTGTCCAGCGTGGCGATGTTGCGCTCGACGATCACGTCCGGGTCCGGGAACGCGGCCACCGCGCGTTCCACGCTGTCTTCGCGCAGCAGGTGCAGGGTCGGGTAGGGCGAACGGTTGGTGTAATTGCTCACATCATCGGCGGCAGCACCGGCGAATTGGTACTGCGGATGGAAACTGGCGACCTGCAGGATGCCCTGCAGATCCAACGCTTCTACCGCCGCATCGGCGTTTTCCAGGAAATCGTTGTAGTCCAGGAAATCTTCCAGCACCTCCGGATGGATGATCAACGTGGTGTCGATCTGCTCGGCCGGGGTGTCGCGCAACAACACCAGCTCTTCGGCCAGCTGTTCCAGCAGCGCCTCCGGCGTGGTCGCATCGCTGAGCACGAAGCGTACCTGCTGCTTGACGTAGACCGCCTTGGCGAACGGGCACAGGTTCAATCCGATCACGGCCTTCTCCACCCAGTTGCGGGTGACGGCGATGGGATCGATGGCGGCTTCTTCGTTCATGGCTGGCGCTCGGGCTGGCAGGGCAGGCGATTGTAGTGGGCATCGGCGTTGGCTGCCGTCGGGTTGTCATCGGGCTGGTATTCACTGTCCACAAACTGGACAGCGTGCATTGTTGAAATCCCCATGCTTTCAGCAGCTTGCAACGACCTTGCCGAAGGCTAATAGGCAGGCGCGGGACGCGGGTATTCAATGTCGGCATGGACCACGCTAGGAGTACAGGCAATGGCAGAACAGGCGTTTCTTCCCCCCGCGCTATGGGCGGGAAAGCAGTTTGATGGTCAATGGCAGCCCGGTGGCAGCCTGCATGAGGTGATCGAGCCGGCTACCGGCAAGGTGCTCGGCAACATCGCGATGGCCGACCCAGCGCAGATCGCGCGCTCGGCCGCAGCCGCCGCCAAGGCGCAGCGTGACTGGGCCAATGCACCCCATGAAACCCGTGCGCAGGTGCTGCGCCGTGCCGCGCAGTTGGCCGATGAACACGCCGCCGAGATCATCGACTGGCTGGTGCGAGAGTCTGGTTCGACCAAGCTCAAGGCCGGCTTCGAGAACAAGGTAAGCACCAAGGCGTTGCAGGAGGCCGCGGCGCTGCCCTCGCGCAGCGTGGGTGAGATCCTGCCATCGGCATCGGGGCGCTTGAATCTGGCGCGACGTCGGCCGCTGGGTGTGGTCGGGGTGATCTCCCCGTTCAACTTTCCCTTGTACCTGGCGATGCGCGCGGTGGCACCGGCGCTGGCGCTGGGCAATGCGGTGGTGCTCAAGCCCGACCCGCGCACGGCGGTCTGCGGTGGCTTCGTGATCGCGCGGCTGTTTGAACTGGCCGGGCTGCCAGCCGGTGTGCTGCACGTGCTGCCGGGTGACGGCGCGGCGGGTGCGGCGCTGACCAGCGATCCCAATATCGCCATGATCCAGTTCACCGGCTCCACCGCTGCCGGTCGCAAGGTTGGCGAAGCGGCAGGCCGGCATTTGAAGAAAGTGTCGCTGGAGCTCGGCGGCAAGAACGCGTTGATCGTGCTCGACGATGCCGATATCGACCTGGCCATCGCCAATACCGCCTGGGGCGTCTACCTGCACCAGGGGCAGATCTGCATGGCCACTGGCCGCGTGTTGGTACAGCGTGGCATCTATGCGCAGTTCCTGGAGAAGCTCGTCGCCAAGGCGCAATCACTGACCGTCGGTGATCCGGCCGTTGCCGATGTCGCGCTCGGCCCCTTGATCAACGCGCAGCAGCGCGACCATGCCGCGCGCGTGGTTGCCGAGGCCGCAGCGGCCGGCGCAACCCTGGAGACCGGCGGCACCTATCAGGACCTGTTCTTCGAGCCGACCGTGCTCAGTGGCGTGGATAAGACCAATCCGGCTTTCCGTGCCGAGATCTTCGCGCCGGTGGCGGTGGTGGTGCCGTTCGACAGCGATGAAGACGCCGCAGCGTTGGCCAACGACACCGAGTACGGCCTGTCGATGGCGATCGTCTCCAGCAATGTCGGCCGCGCCCTGAAGCTGGGTGAGCAGCTGCACACCGGCATCCTCCATATCAACGACCAGACCGTGAATGATGAGGTCATCAACCCGTTTGGCGGTGTCGGTGCCTCGGGCAATGGCAGCAGCATCGGCGGCCCGGCCAACATCGAAGAGTTCACCCAATGGCAATGGTTGACCATCAAGGGCGAAGCCCCGGCCTATCCACTTTGAACAGGAGAAACCCATGAGTGCATCTGCAGAACTGCGTGACATCACCGTGGCGGTGGCGCGCGAGAAGGAAAAACCGTTCACCATCGAGAAGGCGCGCATCCGTGGTCCCAAGGATGACGAAGTGCTGGTACGCGTCGTTGCGACGGGCCTGTGCCACACCGATCTGATCGTGCGTGACCAGTACTACCCGGTGCCGCTGCCGGCGGTGCTCGGCCATGAAGGGGCGGGTGTGGTCGAGGCGCTGGGACCGGGCGTCAAGGATCTGAAGGTGGGCGACCATGTGGTGCTCACCTACGGTGCCTGCGGGCACTGCAATCCGTGCAGCGGTGGCCATGGTGCGTACTGCAAGGACTTCTTCGGCCTGAACTTCGGCGGTGGTGAACTGGATGGCAGCACCGCCATCCAGGACCCGCACGGCCAGCCATTGCACGACCACTTTTTTGCCCAGTCTTCGTTTGCGACCTATGCACTGAGCCGCGAGAACAATGCGATCAAGGTGCCGGTCGACGCGCCGCTGGAGCTGCTCGGCCCATTGGGCTGCGGTATCCAGACCGGTGCCGGTGCGGTGATCAACTCGCTCAAGGTTGGCGCGGGCAGCAGCTTTGCGTCCTATGGCGCGGGTGCGGTCGGCCTGAGCGCGGTGATGGCCGCACGCGTGGCCGGTGCCACCACCATCATCGCCATCGACGTGGTGCCATCGCGGCTGGAGCTGGCCAAGGAGCTGGGTGCCACCCATACGATCAACAGTCGCGAAGTGGATGTGATCGAGGCGGTGCGTGCCATCACCGATGGTGGTGCTGACTTCGCGCTTGAATCCACCGGTCGCCCGGAGGTGTTGGCCCAGGGCATCGAGGCGTTGGGTGGGCTTGGTGTGATCGGCGTGGTGGGCGCGCCCAAGCTGGGCACCAAGGCCGAGTTCGACGTCAACAACCTGCTGCTGGGCGGACGCAGCATCCGCGGCATCGTCGAAGGTGACAGTGTGCCCAAGGTGTTCATTCCGCAGCTGGTACAGCTATACCAGCAGGGCCGCTTCCCGTTCGACAAGCTGGTCAGGTTCTATCCGCTGGAGCAGATCAACCAGGCGGCCGAGGACAGCACCAAGGGCATCACCTTGAAGCCGATCCTCAAGATCGGTTGATGGAACAAACCATCGCGGGCCAAACCGGTCCGCGATGGCGATCCAGTCAGCGAGCGGGGTGTAGGCTGGGCGCAGTTGTCTGGAGGACGCCCATGGCCGACACGCTCGTGCAACAGCAGCAACGTCTTGCAGCGGCGCGACAGCGCTTTGCCGAAGGCGGCAGCCTTCCCGCGCAACTGCTGTCCCCCGCACTGCTGCGCTCCTGGGAGCGCTCACGGCAAGCAGGCGTGCGTCCGCAGCAGGCACCGCAGTACTCAGCGTTGGCAAAGCGGCAGACGCGTCTGGATGATCCGGCCGATCGCCTGCTGGCGCGCTGCGTGCGCCAGGACATGGATGATCTGTGGGCCGCGTTCGGTGGCCGTCGTTGGACCCTGTTCTGCGTCAATCGTGATGGTCTGATCATCGCCCAGCGCGAACATGGCCTGGGCGACGAGGCGATACTGCGGCCTATCCAGGTCGGGCGCCGCGTGCGCGAGATCGAGATTGGTACCACCGCGCCGTCCTGCGCGCTGGCCGAGGACGCGCCGGCGCTGGTGCGCGGCAACGAGCACTATCTTGATGAGTTCTCCGGCGTCTATTGCCTGAGCGTGCCGTTGCACGGCGTCGATGGTGAAGTGCTCGGAGCGCTGGACATCACCGGCATCGGCGAGCGCGACAGTGAACTGCTGCGCTGCCACTTCCGCCAGGCCGCACTGTCGATCGAGAGCCAGTTGATCCAGCAACAGCGTGACTGCCACCTGCTGGCACTGCAGCACGACGCGCGCTGGTTGGGCACGCCGCTGCAAGGCTTGTTGGCAGTGGGCGAGGACGGTCGCTTGCGGGCAGCCAACAGTGTGGCGCGGCGCATCCTCGGCCTGCCGCGTAGCGGGCCGTTGTCGCTGCAGACGTTGGATGGCGTATTCGCCGAGGCCAACGTGCACCAGCGCCGCCGCCTGTTGCAGGCTGGGCCGGTACACCGGGTGCCGTTGGGTGCGGACAGTGCCGTGCAGGTGCAGTATCTGCGCGGGCCGGTGCGCGCGCGCGTCAGCACGCGTGCGTTGGCGGCGGCGAGCCCGCTGCGTGTGCAGAGTGCGCACGCAGTGCGTGACGCGGTGGCGGCGCATGCCGGCAATCTCAGTGCGGCGGCACGTCAGCTGGGTATTTCGCGCACCACCCTGTACCGCAAGTTGCAGCAGGCCGGTTGAGCCTGCTGCAACGGGGTTACATCAGTCGCGGAAGTTGTCGAACTGCAGTGGCTGTTCGAAGTCGCTCTTTTTCAGCAGCGCCATCACTTCCTGCAGGTCGTCGCGCTTCTTGCCGTTGACGCGCAGCTTGTCACCGTTGATCTGGGTGTCGACCTTGATCTTGGATTCCTTGATCTTGGCGGCGATCTGCTTGGCCAGCTTCTGCTCGATGCCCTGCTTGACCGTTACCTGCTGGCGCGCGCCACCCAGGTTGGTCTCGATATCGCCGAATTCCATGCAGCGGAAGTCGATGTTGCGCGCGGCCAGGCGCTGCTTGAGGATGTCGGACATCTGCTTGAGCTGGAAATCGGTAGGCGCGGTGAGCTTGATCAGCTTCTCGCCATCCTGCTCGAAACTTGCCGCCACACCCTTGAAATCGAAGCGGGTGGACAGCTCGCGGTTGGCCTGGTCGATGGCGTTGGTCAGCTCGTGCTTGTCAACTTCGGATACGACGTCAAAGGAAGGCATGGGGCCTGCTCCAATCAGAAAACAGCGGTCATTCTAGGCGATTGGCGGGTAGGGGATGGTGGAGGTTGCGGCTGCTGTTGCCGTTTCGCTTGGCTTGGGCTTGCTTTCAGCTCGTCATTCCCGCGAAGGCGGGAATCGCTCCTGCTCTTGCTCCCGCATTTGCTTTGCTTTGGTTCCTCTTTCGCACGGAGGAATCGAAGCCAGAGCCAAGAGCGATGCCCCGACATTCGTCGGTTGAAAGCCCCGCCTGCGCGGGAATGACGAGCTAGGAGCGAAGACCACAGCCAAAACCAAGACCAAAGCCAAGAGCGATTCCCGCCTACGCGGGAATGACGGACCAGGGGCGAAGGGCAGAGCCAGAGCTACCGCGAGAGCAACAGCCAGAGCTGATTACAACCCCAAGCGCAGCTTCACCTCAGCCGCAATCCGGGTGGTCTCGCGCAAGGGCTCAACCGTCACACCAAGATCGGCATCAAATGCAGCCAGCCCATCCAGCAACCGACCACGCTCCCGCAAGGCCTGCTGGAAGCGCGCCATCCGCTCCTGCGCGCGCGTACCCAACAGCACGCCCACCGGTACCCGGGTGGCGCAGGCTTCCGACAGCAGGTTGACCGAGTCCGGCGTGCAGACGATCCGGTCTGCCCAGCCCAGCAGTCCGGCGTAGGGGTTGGAGCCATCGCCGCCATCGGCCCAGATCACGCCGGGCACATCGTCGAAGGCACGCAGCAGGGCGGCCGTCGCCGCGCGCGGGGTACGCCGCGAGGTGGTGGCCAGCACGCTGCCGCCCTCGGCGCGGATGCGGGCAGCCAGCTGCTGGAACAGCGGCTGGATGTCGTCGTCCTGCCACGGTGCATGATCGGTGGGGCCGCCCACCAGCAAGGCGGTGCGCGGCCCCGGCAGCTGCTCGAAGCTGGAGAACGCCGCCCGGCCCCAGGCCAGCCAGTCATCGCTGACCGGGTTGAGGCTGCCCAGCAGGGTGAGCACGTTGTCCGCGCGCAGGCGGTCATGCTCGGGTACCACCAGCAGGTCCCAGTGGCGCGGCGGAATACGCGGGTCGAGGATCTGCACGGTGCGGCTGCCGCGCTGGCGCAGCACCCGCAATGCGCCCGCAGCTTGGCGGCCACAGCCAATCGCCAATCCCGGTGCATTGCCGGCCAGCTGCGCGAACTGCGCGCCAAAGCCCCGTGCTGCGCCCGGTAGCAACCGCGGCGACAGCCAGCGCCAAGGCGCCTGTGGCTGCAGCTGCAGGCGTTGCTGGCCGCCCAGGCCCAGCGCAGACGCCAGCGCCACCGCCTGGCGCACATTGCCGGCGCGGCCGTCGGTGATCGTCCATGGGAGCGTCGATCGTTTCGCGTATGGCATTAATTCGTTTCAAAAAGGCTGGGTGTTGCAACTGCCACAGGGCTCTACACTGCGAACTCTGATCGGCGTGTCATTGTCCCGGGCTGACCGGTGCAATGTCACGACCGTAGCCAATTCATCACGGAGTTTCCATGTCCGACATCTTCAACGATGCCGCGCTTGACCAGCTGTTCCGCACCGCCCGCACCCAGAACACGTTCCAGGACCGTCCGGTCGAGGACAGCCAGCTGCGCGCCCTGTATGACCTGCTGAAGTGGGCACCCACCTCCGCCAACGCCAGCCCGGCGCGCTTCGTATTCGTCAAATCGGCCGAAGCCAAGCAGAAGCTGGCACCGGCCCTGTCCGAGGGCAATCTGGCCAAGACCCTGGCTGCCCCGGTCACGGCGATCATTGGTTTTGACCTGGATTTCCACGAGAAGCTGCCCTACCTGTTCCCCCACACCGACGCCAAGGCCTGGTTTGACGGCCCGCGCGAAGGCCGCCACGAGGCTGCGTTCCGCAACGGCAGCCTGCAGGGTGCCTACCTGATCCTGGCCGCGCGCGCGCTGGGCCTGGATGCCGGCCCGATGTCGGGCTTCGACCCGGCGAAGGTGGATGAAGCGTTTTTTGCCGGCACCGCCATCAAGTCCAATTTCCTCGTCAATCTGGGCTATGGCGACCCGTCCGGCATCTTCCCGCGCCTGCCGCGGCTTTCCTTCGACGAAGCCGCGCGTATTGCCTGATTGCTGAAGTGTTCCACGCGGCGTCCGTCACGTTGGCTGACGCCTTGCTTGTCCAGAATTATCCCGTCTATCACCTCCAAGGAGAGATCCATGTCCGCTATGACCAAGTTGCTGCTCCCGCTGGCCCTGGCCGCTGCCATCACCGCCTGCTCCAAGCCGGCTGACACCGCTGCCCCGGCTCCCGCCCCGGCCGAAACCGCCGCTGCGCCGGCCGATGCCGCTGCTGCTGCCCCGGCTGCCCCGGAAGCTGCTGCGATCCAGATCGCAGCCGGCACCTACAAGCTCGACCCGACCCACACCGACGTGCTGGTGCAGTGGAGCCACATGGGCTTCTCCAACCCGAGCGCGCACTTCGGCAACGCGGACGGCACCCTGGTGTATGACGCCGCTGACGTGGGCAAGTCCAGCGTGGAAGTGACCCTGCCGCTGAGCGGCCTGAACAGCTTCACCGTCAAGTTCGACGAGCACCTGCGCAGCGCCGATTTCTTCGATGCCGCCAAGTTCCCGACCGCTACCTTCAAGAGCACCAAGGTGGAAGCCGCTGGTACCAACAAGCTGACCGTGACCGGCGACCTGACCGTCAAGGGCATCACCAAGCCGGTGGTGCTGGACGTGACCGTCAACGGTGCCGGTGAGCACCCGATGGCCAAGGTGCCGTCGGTCGGCTTCGATGCCACCACCACGATCAAGCGCAGCGATTTCGGCGTGGGCGCCTACGCCCCGGCCGTCAGCGACGACGTCAAGATCCGCATCACCACCGAAGCCTCGATCCCGAAGGCCGAGGAAGCTGCCGCCAAGTAATCGGCCAGCGGTTTCTTCGCAGCATGCAGCAAACGCAAAGGCCCGCCATTGGCGGGCCTTTGTCGTTAAGCCCTGAAGCCCCTCTCCCTCCGGGAGAGGGGTTGGGGTGAGGGTAGGCGAAAGCGCGTCAAGCAAGCCGTAAGCAGCTACATGGCTTCCTGGCCTTTGTAGGAGCGGCGTCAGCCGCGAAGCCGATACATCATCAGTTGGCAAAGATGCGGATGGTTTCAATTCCGTCAGCTTCGCGGCTTACGCCGCTCCTACAGATGAACCCCAATCCGCGCTCAAGCAAGCCGCGCTGGCATCCCGGCAAGCCGCACATGCCCCACCAACTGCCGCAGATAGCCACCCGCTACACATAGCAGCGCATCACCAACCGGCTTCAATGCGCGCCTGCCCCAGCGCTGATGGAAATGCCGCGCATACGGCAGCAGCACATCCGAAACAATCACCATCAACTGTGCGGAGAAAAGCGCGAACAGCACGTCCAGCCCCAATGCATCCAGCACAGGCACCAACGTAGCCAGTTCCGGGTTGGAGACGATGCACAGAATCACGACGGTGGTAAGCAAGGCGGCCGCTCGGCCGCGCCAGTGGTGGTTTTTCATCTGTCGAACCATACCAAGTTGCGGCGCGGTTGATGGCGGAGAGGCGGGCCTGCGCTGTTGGACGCAGATCGGAACGGGCAGGCTTCAACGATTCGAGCAGGCATCCGTTGGCAGGGACATCGCGCGCGCCGGGGCGTCTGCGGGTTCATGGCCGCGCTCATCCCTGCGCATCTTGCCAATGTCGCTTGCCCCCTCGGCGGCGGCAGCGGTGCCGTCCTGGCCCGCCAGTTGTCTGGCCAGCTCGACATTGGCGATATGCCCATGCATGAACAGCAGATCGGTGTAAACGCTCATTTCCCTGCTCCGTGTTGAGAGTGGGTTGAGGTTAGTTCCGGGCTATAGTCCGTAAAAGCGAGCATCCTTCAAGCGATTGTTGAGGAAAACTCAAGTCCAATGTCCAGGCCGCCACTCCAGTTCCTGCAGGGTTTCGTGCTTGCTGCGCGCATGGGCAACATGTCGCGTGCTGCCGAGGCGATGAACGTCACCGTCAGTGCCTTGAGCCACCAGATGCGCCAACTGGAGCAGCGGCTCGGCTATCCGCTGCTGCTACGGCAGGCACGCGGCGTGGCACCGACGCAGGAAGGGCGACGCCTGCTGGACCAGATTGGCCCGCATCTGGATGCGATCAACGAGGTGTTCAGGCCGTTCCAGGCGCGGCGCGATTGTGTGTTGTCGATCAGCGCGGTGCCGACGATGGCGTCGGCATGGTTGGTGCCACGTTTGGGTCGTTTCGTGGCGGCGCATCCGCAGATCGAGATCAACCTGCAGTCCAACCAACTGCTGATCGATTTCGAACGGCAACTGCAGTTCGATGGGGCGATGCGCATCGGTGATGGTCGTTGGCCGGGCGTGATTGCCGAGCCCCTGATCGATGAGTGGCTGGTGCCAATGGCCAGTCCGGCACTGGTGGAGCGCATGGGCGGCATCGGTACGAAACCGCTGTCGGAGTGGCCGCTATTGGGTGACCCGGATGGCGAGTGGGACCGCTGGTTCGCCTTGACCGGAGCGGAAGCGCCCAAGCGCTACGTTGCCATCTTCGATGACTCCGAGTCGCACCATCGTGCGGCATTGGAAGGCGTGGGTGTGGCGCTAGGGCGGGTGACGCGCGCACAGCTGCTGTTGCAGTCAGGCCAGTTGCAGTTGCTGTCCGATCAACGACTCAAGACAGCATGGTCGCATTGGCTGGTCTACCCGGAGCGTTCGACCAGCCATCGCGGCTTCCTGGCATTCCGCGAATGGCTGCACGCGGAAGCTGCTGCGTATCGTGAACACATGGGCGAACAGCGCTGAGCTTGGCGGCCAGCAATCATTGCCTGCCGACCGCGTTGTTACCTGATCCAAGGCGCAAACACGCGCAGGCGCTGCGGTTGCGAAGACAGCGTAAACGCCACCAACATCGCCGCGGCGCTCAAGGCCATCACCCAGACCAGCACCGCCATCGTGGCGTGATCCACCGCCAGGCACAGCACCAGTGCAACGCAGACGCTGAAGCTGCCGAGGATGCGCAGCAAGCGCAGGGTGGCCGGCGATGGCTGGCGTGGCCACACCTGCAGCGCATGTACCTGCATCGACAGTGCCAGCCATGCCATGCCGGCAAGGCTGCTCAGCAGTGCGGCGGCCAGCATCAGATTGGCAGACAGCGACTCATGCATGCGCGTTCTCCCGGTGTGCGGCCTGTTTGGCATGCGCGCGCTGGCCGAGCTTGCGGGCAGCGATCATGGCCACGCACGCACTGCCGAGCAGGAACAGGTCGATACCCGCCACCGGCCAATAGCCGCGCGCCAGCGTGCGCAGCAGATGGTCGCCGGTGGTGATCCAGTTCAAGGCCACGGCTGCGACTGCCATCACCGCGATGGCCCAGGTCTGTTCGCGCCATGCCGGGTTGGCCAGGCCGCGTGCCACCGGTGCACCGCGCACACCCGCATGCACCAGCGCCAGCGCCCACACCGCCCAGAACGCATAGCGCTCCCAGTCGCCACGGCCGGGCAGGGCCTCGGGCAGCAGGCGGTTGGCAATCAGGATGCCGAGCGTGGCCAGAACCATGCCGGTCACCGTGGTCACCGCAAGCGCGTCCACGATGCGTGCGCCTTGGCTGCCTTGTTGGGCGTGCTGGCGCTTGCGCTTCTCGACGAAGAAGATGAAGCCGGTGGCGATGCACACGGCACCGGCAAGGCCGCCGAACACGTACAGCCAACGCAGCAGCCAATGGCGGAAGTGTTGCAGGTGCAGGCCGGTGAGGAACTCGGCCATGCGTGCCATCGGCGTGGCGGCTGGATCTTCGCGGATCAGCTTGCCGTCGGAGGATTTGAAGTGGATGCCATCGCCTACCAATGCGATGCGGTCGGTGCCGGCGCGGTACACGCTGACGTAGCCGTTGGCATCGCCAACATGTTGCAGCACCAGGAAACCGACATCGCCGGCCTTGTCATTGGCCTGCCAACGCTGCTGTGCCTGCGCGACCATCGCATCCACCGATGCCAGCCCCGCGGCAACGCCTGCGCGCTGATGCGGCAGGCCGGTTTCCTGCGCTTCCATCCGTTCGTGCAGGTCGTGCAGATCATGCAGCTGGGTGTGGCCGACCGGAAAGTAATAGGTGCCGGCAAAGATCAGCAGGCCGGTCAGTGCGAAGAAGAAGTGGAACGGCAGCGCCACCACGCCGGTGAGGTTATGCAGGTCCAGCACGCTGCGCAGCCTGGCCTTGCCCGGGCGGAAAGTGAAGAATTCGCGGAAGATCTTCCGGTGCATCACCACGCCGCTGATCAACGCGGCCAGCATCACCAAAGCGGAGAAGCCGACGATCCAGATGCCCAGGTTCTTCCAGTCCAGGGTCAGGCCGTAGTGCAGCGGAAAGAAGAAGCCGCTGCCGATCTTCAAGTGATCGTCGGGCAGCACGCTGCCATCGCGCGGATCGATGGTGGTATAGGCCCAGATCAGTTCTTCCGGGTCCTTGGCGTTGGGCACCTGATAGCCCGCGTACAGGGCTAGCACGGGGTCACGGTGGGTGGTGTAGGCACTCCAGCTGGCGACCTTGTCGAAGTGCGTGGGCATCGGCCCGTTGACACGCGGGCGCATCGCATCGATGGCGTCCTTGGTCGGCTGCATGCGCTCGAAGGCAGGCCGCAGGATCTTCTCGAAGGACGGCATCGGCTGCGCTTCGATGCGGGTGGCGGGAATCGCCCAACGATCGATTTCGCGGTCGAAGACGGACAGCGCGCCAAAGAAGAACGCCGCCATCAGCACGAAACCCAGCACCAGGCCGAACCAGGTGTGCAGCCACGCCATTGCTTGCCGGAAACTATTGAACATGGACTTCTCCGGTCATGCGAGCAGGGATTGGACCAGCGATGCAGCGCCCGCCATCAATAGTCCGCCGCCGAACAATACGACCCAGACGCGCAGCAGGCGCTGGGTCGCGATGCTCCACAGGAACACCGTCACGTAGGCGAGCAGACCGATGAAGGCACCGAGGAACTCTGCATCGTGGAAGTCGAGCTTGGCCGCGAACAGCAGGCAGGTCGCCAGCGCCACCGTGCCCCAGGCAAAGACGTAGCCGCCGAACATTGCGGCCAGCACCCGCAGTACGACCTGACGTCGCGAGCGGGAAGTAGCAGTGATGGTGGTTGCTTGGGACATGGTGGCGGTGACGTCTCGGGTATCAGTTTCGTTGCAGCGTTGCTTGAGCCCCTCTGCCTCCGGGAGAGGAGTTGGGGAGAGGGCGAGGGTCGGGGTGTAGGTGAGGTTGTAGCGAAGTGCTACCCCTCTCCCGCCCCTTCGGGGCACCCTCTCCCGCAAGGGGAGAGGGGTGGAGCCAAAAACCAAAAACCAAAAACTAAGACTGCTTCGCTATCCGCCGTCCTCAGAACCGCCAGTCAAAACTCAGCTGGTAGTTCCGCGGTGCACCGTAGTAGCCAATCTGGTACAGGCTGTTGATGTACTTCCGGTCGGTGAGGTTGTTGATGTTGGCGCGTATCGTTGCGTTGGGCAGCACGTCCCAGGCGGCGAAGGCGTTGAGCACGGCATAGCTGCCCTGGCGCACCACCATGTTGGTGTAGCTTTCCTTGGTGGAGGTATCGCTCTGCCAGCGGCCACCCAGGCCGAACGACAGTGCTTCATAGTTCGGCAGGCGAGAGGTCAACATCAGGTTGGCGGTGCGGCGCGGCACCCAGGTATAGGTGCTGCCACCGTCCTGGTTGCTCATCTTCAGCTGGGTGTAGCCGAATACCAGGTTGGTGTTGTCGCTGAGCTTGCCGGTGGCTTCGAACTCCACGCCCTTGGACTCCACGTCCACACCGTAGTACCAGTAGTTGGCGGTGGCGAAGTCATAGCCGCCATAGGTGGACAGGTTTTCCTGCTTGGCCTTGAACAGCGCCAGCGTGGTCAGCAGGCGGCGGTCCAGCCATTCGGCCTTGATGCCGACTTCGTAGTTCACGCCCTTGGTCGGGTCCAGGTAGACATGCTTGATGTCGTACTGGTCCTGCGGCTGGTAGATGTCGGAATAGCTGACATAACCAAGCACGCTGTCATTGAAGTCCCAGGTCAGGCCGGTATAGGGACTGATATGGTCTTCGGTCTGGTTGAAGGCAACGCCGTTGTTGCCGTCGCGGTGGTACTCCGCCCAGTTGAAGCCGATCACCGACTTCAGGCGATCGGTGAAGCTCAGCCGGGTCGCACCATAGCCGCGCTTCAGGCGCTGGTTGGTCCAGTTGGATCTGGTACGCGGGCCCCATTGCGGTTCGGCAATGGCGTTGCCTGCATAGGGGAAGGCGGGCAATGCGCCAAACGAAGGATCGCTGCTATCTACCGGGTGGTCCCAGGTGGTCTCTTCGCTCTTGGCGATGCTGAAGCCGAACACGGCTTCCTGCTCGCGGCCGAACAACTGGAAACGACCATTCAAGGTGATATCGCCCAGGTGCGAGCTGCCTTGGTCGATGCCCTTGTACGACCAGCCAACCAGACCTTCGGCGGTCAGCGGATCCAGTCCGGTGGTGGTGTAGGCGAAGAACAGCTGGTCATCGCTGCCACTCTTGCGGTAGTTGTACGAGGCCTTTACCTGCCAGTCCGCACCCAACTGGTGGGTGTATTCGGCGAAGGCGGTTTCGGTCTTGGTATCCCAGTAGGTCCAATCCTGGGTGGTGGAGGCGCTGCGGCGCCATGACGCCTGCGTGCCATCAGCGTTGACGAAGGTCAGCGCACCCCACATGTTCTGGTCGCTGTTGGCTTTCTGCCAGGAATAGCCCACGGTCAGCGTGCCGTTGTCGCCAATCTGGCCATCGACCACGCCGTAGAAGAAGTTGCGGTCGGTATTGAAGCCGCGCAGGTAGGAGTCGGCGTCTTCATGCGCAGCCGCCACCCGACCGGCCCAACGGCCATCCTCGGTGAAGGGCGTGGAATAGTCGATCTCGACGCGGCGCTTGCCCCACGAGCCAACGCTGACGCCCAGCTGGCCCTTGGCCTCGTTGGTGGGGCGCTTGCGCACGTAGTTGATGGTGCCCGAAGCGTTGCCCACGCCGGTGAGCAGACCGTTGGCGCCGCGGATGACCTCGAGCTTCTCGTAGCCGAAGGCATCCATCGCACCGGTGACGATGCCCCAGTCATTGGGCAGGCCGACGCCGTCGATCTGGGTGTTCTTGATGTCGAAGCCGCGCGCCACGTAATTGGTGCGGTTGGTTTCCCATTCCTCCACCTGGATGCCGGTGGCCAGGCGCAGCGCGTCGTTGATGTTGTCGATGCCGAACTGCTGCATCTGCTCGCCACTGACCAGGCTGATCGACTGCGGGGTTTCCTTGATATCCAGATCAAGGTTGGTGGCACCGTTGCTGACCCGGTTGGCACGCTGCGATACCACGCGCACCGTATCCAGCTGGGTAGCGGTGTCATTTTCCGTGCCGGAGGCAGAGGCGGAGACGCTCTGTGGCGCGGCCATGGCAACGCCACAGCTGCTGGCCAAGGCCAGGCAGATGGCGACCTGCAGACAGTTGCGGGTATTGCGGAACGGGAACGATGAGCCAGCGGCATGAGCCGGGCGGGCGAGGGAGCGACTGGGGTGCATGAGCGAACCTGAACGGATTTAGATAACGGATTGACCACGGGCGGGGCGGTCCCGCTTCCGTTGCGGGTGATAACTGCGCTCAAGCGGGCGGCGATGTTAGTGGGAAATTAAATGCGAATGATTCGCAGTTTGCAACTGTTCGGGCAGTCAGGTTTCGTCAAAAGGCCGTGTCTGCGCGGCGTCACCCGGCTGAATCAGACCATGTGCCGGGTCACCTGCAGCATGCTGGCGGCGCCTTGTATGCTTTGGCCGACGCCCGCGAGCCCGAGGTCAAGATGTCCGACGCGCTTCATGCAGAGGTTGAACGTCGTGCTCCCCTGCAACGCCTGGCCTGGGCATTGCTGTGGCTGGCCTTGGCCGCGCTGAGCCTGCATTTCCTGCTCGCCGTCCATGGCCAGTACCGTCACCTGGACCCCGAGCACTACACCATGTACTGGTCGCGGCGCGGCTGGTTGTGGCTGCATATAACCGGTGGTGTGCTGGGCATCGTGCTCGGGCCGCTGCAGTTCCTC
Source organism: Stenotrophomonas sp. STEN029 (assembly GCF_056760015.1). Taxonomy (NCBI): domain Bacteria; kingdom Pseudomonadati; phylum Pseudomonadota; class Gammaproteobacteria; order Lysobacterales; family Lysobacteraceae; genus Stenotrophomonas; species Stenotrophomonas sp. STEN029. Next base: position 15,254 of record NZ_JBRREC010000007.1, read on the forward strand.
ACCCGCTGGCCGCGTGCCTGGCCGCGCCTGCACCGTTGGTTTGGGCGTTGCTACATCAGCGGCATGTTGTTGGCCTGTGCAGCAGCGGTGGGCTTGATCGCCACCTCGCCGGCGCCTGCCTCGATCACCACCGCGTTTGCGGGTACTGCGCTGGCCTGGTTGCTGACGGCCTTGGTGGCAATGATCAGCATCCGCCGTGGCAAAGTTGCATGGCATCGCCGCTGGATGACGCGCGCCTACCTGGTCACGCTGGCACCAGTGGTGTTCCGGTTGCTGTTGCCGGCGTGGATAGCGAGCGGGCATGCGCCCAGTCCGGACGCCATCGCGCTGCTGTTGTGGAGCAGCTGGGTGGTGCCGTTGCTACTGCAAGGCGTGCTGTCGAGTGCGTGGACGAGGTGGCGGGGACGAGCGCTGTCAATGGCCGCTCCCGCGGGGTGATGCTTCCTGCTGCCAGTTGGACTGACGGGCGATTCAAGGCTCAGCGGGTGAGCCGACAGCGCCACGCAATACCGGGATGAAGCGCACCGCCATGCCAACCAGCAGGAAGCCCAGCAGCATCGCTACTGAGTTGGCCAGCACCTTGGCAAAACCAAGCTTGGCGACATCGATGAAGTAATACGGATACATGCCGGTGAGCTCGCCGCGGATCAGCGCGTAGATGAAGTAGCCGACCGGATAGATGCACCATGCCAATGGTGCGAGCGCGCCAAGTCGGTTACGTGGCGCAAACACCATCCAATAGGCAAGTGCGCAGAGTGGCACGACGTAGTGCAGCAGGTAGTCGGCAAGCAGCTGCAATCCCTGCGGGCTCCAGGCATTGCGCAGCAGCAGGTGATAGCCCGCACCCACCATGACAATCGAGGTGATCGCACAACCCAATACCTCGGGCTTGGCGAAGAACCGGCCAGGAGGTGTGGCTCCGGCAACCAGCGGCAAGGTGGCTGAAAGCGCGACGAACAGATTGGTAAGCACCGTGAAGTAGGCGAGGAAGGCAAGCGTTCCATGGAGGGCACCACGGCCATTGGAAAACGCCAATTCAATGGACAGGTAGAGCTGCAGCAGCAGCGCCGACCATGCGACGACTGCCAGTGCTGCCAGCATCTTCCTGTCGAGCGGGTGAGGCTTGGTCTGCATCTGCTCTCCGAAGGAGTTCAACTGCCCGGGTAGGAAGAGTAGCGCAGTACGAGCATTCAGCCCGCAAGCAAGCTGGCTCGGCGGTCAGCCGCTGCTGAAAGCCCATCTCCCTGCACGGGAGATGGGTTGGGGAGAGGGCGACCCAAGCACCACTGCCGCCGGGGGCGCGGAAAACTCCGAAGCGGATGCTCCTTCTTGGCCAGCCGCAGTGCCACTCAGCCCACCGGCAGGAACCGCGTCACCTTGTGCTTGAGCAGCTGCACCAAGATGGGATCCATGTAGTCGTAGTCATCCGGTATATCCAGGCAGATGACGCGCTTGCCATCCAGATGTGCGCGGAACTTCTTGGACAGCTTGTTGCGATGGGCTTTTTCCATCACGAAGATCAGGTCCGCCCAAGCCAGCAGCTCTGGTGACACCGGCGTATTGGCATCATTTCCCAGCCCGGCCGACTGCGTTTCAATACCCGGCCAGTTGGCGAAGACCTGCTCTCCGGTGGGACTGCGCAAGCGATTCTGGGTGCAGATGAAAAGGACGTTGCGTGGCATGACGGCTCCCTCGAAGTCTGGTGCCTGCTCAGGCGGAAGGTGCAGGGGGGGTGGCTCGAGTGCCGCGGCGCAGGAGCATTGCAGTGAACACGGCAACCGCCAGCAACGGCCAACCGAAGAACACTCCCCGGAAAAGCAGCGAGCCATTTACCAGCCCGATAAGGACCAATGAAACCAGGCTGCCACAGCCGAAACCCATCCAGATAAATGTGCTGTTGAAGCTGTGCTGGTCAGTGCCAAGCACGAAATAGGCACGCCACAACGCGACGATGCCGAGCCAGCCGCCACTCAGACAGGCCAATACCAGCGCGGCGCTGCCCAGGTGTTGCTGGCGCTGGATCGACTCCAGCGCGAACATCAGGCCCAACGCGCTATAGAACAACGCCACCAGCGTACTCGGCACGATCACCACGAAGCCGATGAGCTGGGCCAGCAATTTCGTTCGCATGTGATCCTTCACGTGGAGTGCGGACTGCGCCGCAGATAGGTTCAAGCCGGGGTTGGCAGCGTGTGGTCGACCCAACCGCCGCAGGCCTGTGCGGAGTACTGCAAAGCGCGATCAACGGGTATCCGTTTCCACCACCACGGCAGTTCCGTAGCAGAGCACTTCGGTGAGTCCGGTCATCAGCTCGGTGGCGTCATAGCGCACACCGATGATTGCATTGGCGCCAAGCTGACGGGCGTGGGCGACCATGTCGCGGTAGGTTTCATCGCGGGCCTGTTCGCACAGCTCCGTGTAGATGGTGATGTTGCCGCCGAAGATGGTCTGCAAGCCGCCGAGGAAATTGCCAACGATGGAACGCGAACGCACAGTGATGCCGCGTACCAGGCCGAGGTTGCGCACGGCGCGATAGCCCGGCAGTTCCAGCGCGGTGGTGATCATCGCGTCGTTGAGCAGGGCAGGTGTCGTGCGGCTGGTGGAGGTGTTGTAAGGGTCGGTCATGGTGAGTGCCGGCAAGGTGCATCAGGGAGCTGAGTATGCGTGCATTCCAATGGTTGGCACCATGGCTTCCCGTGCAACACGGATGGGAACCGGCCCGCTGGGCGGGCCGGGAGTTCGGAATGTCAGGCCGACCGCACCAAGGCCGCCGTCGCCTTGCGTACTACCGGTAACAGCAACAGCAGGATGGGGAAGGCGACCAGCCACGAGATTCCCCAGGCAGCGAGCCACTTGGAGCCGAGCTGCGGTGACATACCGATGCTCTTCAGTGTGCTGATCAGGGAGACGACGCAGGTCATCAGGATGGACAGCAGCAAGGGCATGACCAAGGCGCCGTAGCGCAAGGGCAGCTTGGGAATGCCGAAGGCAATGATGTTCTTGTTTGTAGCGTTCACGGTGATCTCCTGGATCCGGTCAAGCAATGGCGCCTTCCGCCCATGGATGGGCGAACAGCCCCGGCAATGCCGGAGTTGATGGGCGCGTTGGTTGACGTGAACGCTTACGGCCGTCGCGTGAGTCGCGAGGACGCGCAGATGGTAGGAGCTGATAGTGCTTCTGGCAAGCGCTTCCAGGTTGCCGCCGGGGAAGCAATGCGCTTCATTGCCCGGCCAGCTCGCGCAGTTCAATGACCCGGTCGATGTTCAGTTGCATCGGGCAGAACGAATACATCGGCGAGCCAACATAGGAGCCCGCGAGTTCGCAGTGCAGGTCCCGGTACACCAGCCAGGCCTTCTGGGCGCGCTCCAGCCTTGCTGCATCGTTCGCGTTCTCCGCAAGCAATTTGCTGTTGATGGCACGGTAGAGGCGTGTCATCTCCGCTTTTGCATGCTCCGAGGTCACCGATGAGCAGGCCTCCACGGTACCGTTGTTGATGCCGCCGGCCTTGGCCAGGCAGTCGTTATAGGCCTGCTGGTGGTCCACCGGGGTGGCGGCAGCGGGCCACGCCAAGCCTGCAAGCAACAACAGGGAAACTACATTGGGTCGCATCGTGCAGCGCCTGTGCTGTGGCAGCCGCAGCTGCCGTGGTGATCGTCTTCGCGGATCTGCAAGGGCCAATCGGCTCAGCGCCGCGTGAGCTCCTGCCCATCGACGGTCATCTTCCAGCTGCCGTCCACTTGATGCGGCGGCACGGAGACCACGAAACGCGTGGTCAACGGGCCGACTCCGGCGATGAAGTCATTGCCTTCATAGGCCTTGATTGGTGCATCCAGTGATTTGCTGACCGACGGGCTCGGTTGGTGCTTGTAGATGACGCGCCCGCTGGCATCGATGAGCAGCGAGGTGGTGGTCGATTCCCAGGTGCCGACATAAGCCTGCTTGTCTGCCGGAACCGGCTTGCCACAGGCCGCAAGCACAAGGGTGAACAACAGGGCGAGCAAGGCAAGGCGGCCGCGACGCAGCACTTCCGGCAGCAAGATGTTGTGGGCAGTGCGATGGGCTGTGGTGTATCGCATCCGGGGCTTCCTTTTGGTGGATGGAGGATCAGCCGGTTCGTTGCTGATCGGGGTGTTCGACGTGCGCAACTCTGCCTAGGAAAATCACTGCTAGCAAGCGCGGAGTCTGCGATTGCCTGCCGTTAGCCATGCGGAGAACAAATGCGCGTGATGCTGGCTTGGTGCTGATCCCATGCCCGCAAACGTTGTGCGCAGGTGCGTGCAATACCGTTATTCCTGCGCCGAGAACGAGGCGTGATAGGCAACGGTTCCCTGCGGCAGCCGTGTATCGAACGAAAGCGCCTGGAAGTACTCGGCGGGCACGCCTGGCAAGGTGAGCGCATCAGTGGCCTTGAATCCGAAACGCGCGTAGTAGCTTGGTTCGCCAAGCACCACGCAGCCGCCTGCAGCAAGTACGCGCAGCTGATCGAGTGCTGCTTCGATCAGCTGGCTGCCAATGCCCTTGCCCTGCAGATCGGGCACGACGGATACCGGTCCAAGCCCGTACCAACCCACGTCCTCACCGGCGATCGTCACCGGCGACACCGCAACGTGGCCGACGATCGCACCCGATTTTTCTGCTACCAGGGAGACGGTGAGCTGGCCGGAGCGGCGCAATGCCGCAACGATGAATTGCTCGGTGTGATCGGTATGCGGTGCCTCCAGAAAGGCGGCGACCGTCACTGCTTCGATGGCCGCGATGTCGGCGGTGGTTTCCGGGCGGATCTGGATGTCCATGGGAGCAGGTAGCGTTTGCGGGGAGGATTGGGTACGGAAGCATATCGGTTGGGCGGCGTGACATCAGTCGCATGCAAGCAAGCGTGACAACAGGCTCAAGCTAAGCCGGAGGCGTACCTTGCACGCCGTAGCCCGGGTAAGCGCAGCGCACCCGGGGTCGTTCGCGGGCGGCAATGGCAGCTGGCGGGTTTCACCAGCCCGTCTACGACTACTGGCAGCCGAGGGTGACGATAGGCTCAAGGTAGGCGGCGAGGCTGCCTTCGGCGTCCATGGCGACGAGTGAGTCGAAACGTGGAATGCGTGCGGCAGGATCGGTGGCCAGCAATGCCTTGTAGGCCTTGAGCATGCTGCGCATGCCGGCGAGCTGTGATGGCTGCAAGGCGCCCTTCTGTGATGGGTTGGCGACCTGGAAGGCCGCGCTGCCAAAGATGAACTGCGCCAGCAGTTCCGGGCCATTGGGAGTACCCGTTGCGGGCACCGGCGCCAGCACGTCCGGGCAGACGTAATCCACCACGTCCCTGGTGCTGTCCTCCCATTCAAGCAGCAGGGCGCGGATGCTGGTCGCCTCCGGATGGCGCGGCTGCGCTTCCAGCAGTGCGGTCAGGCCGACAACCTGTGAGCTGTCCACCTTCAACCTGCCCTGGCCCTGGGCGACCGCGCCTAGCGGCAGGAGCAGGGCGAGCGTGAGCGTGAGCGTCTGGCTGAAGAATCGCATGGCATGGATTCCCTGGACGACAAGGGCCTGCGCGCGCCCGATCGAGCAGGCGCCCCGGCTGACCCGGTACCGAGGCCAGCCGGGTGATGATTGAACGTATCGCGTATAGGTTCAATCAAATTTGGCGGCAACCAGGCGTGCCCGGCGCATCAGTTGCGCAGTCATCGACGTCGCCCCTGCCAATTCCCTGCTGCCGTTGCCGCACACGCCATCGCTGCGCTTACCTGCAGGCGGCGTTGACCTGCTGGTCCAGGCTGGCCCTCATATCGGCCGTGGCCTGTGCTCCTGCAGCGCCCAGCGCTGCCGTGCGCATCGCCTTGGCGCCATCGCAGTTTTCGTTGCCAGCGGTCGTCGTATAGCGAACCTGCACGCGCCGTTGGCCCGGCCCGGCCGGGGCCGCAGTGATGGCCTGGGTCGGGTTGGACGGGGAGGGCGATGCATACCGGCGTGACGAGGTTTCGCCTTCGCGGCAGGGGATGGACTGGTAGCTGGTTTCACCCTTCGGGCCGGTGCACTTGTACACGGGCTGCGCCTGCGCCGTCGGGATGCTGAAGTAAAGAACGGCTGAGGCGAGCAGGGGGAGACAAGCCTTTGTCATTGAAGCTCCGTGACGAATCATGAACAGGGAAGGCGCTGATTATGTCCGCTCGCGGTCAGCGAATCTGGAACCGCTGCGCGTTTCCACAAAGCTGGTTGCAGTTTTTCGGAACCTTCCAATGCCCGGGCCAGCATGCAAGGTCTGGCACCATGCGCAAACTCATTTTGCGTCCTGGGTCTGCTCCGAGATGACACCGTCGATCCAATCCGCGTAATGGCTGATGCGGACATTGCAGGCAACCTGGCCGTAGCGTCCGGGCCGTGCGGTCAGCACGTTGCCCTGCACAACCTTCCAGGAGCCCAGCCCGGCGAGCAACCACTGATTGCCGCTCTGGATCAATGCCGGGCCACCGCTGTCCCCGTTCCCGAGTACACCCTCAAGCGGCAGGGCCGAAGGTGGTGCATCGAACACATAGCAGAGCCAACGGTCGTACGCACTGCTGACCGTGTTGAATGCACGCCGCAGCTCCGTGCGGTTGGGGCCGCTGGGGTCGTGCCCGATGTCACCGGTGCCGGTGGCCCCTTTGCCGATCAGCTTGATGGTCTGGCCAGCCTCATCGTCACGCTTGTAGGCGGCCACCGATGCGACATCGGTAACAGGCTGGCGCAGCTTGATCAGCGCGATGTCATCCGATGAGGCAAGGAACACCACGATCAACATCGCCTCACCGCTGGCTGTGGCTTGATCGATCAGCGTCTGCGGCAGTGTTCTGTAACCCGGGTGGATGATGACGCGCTCCACCTCGCGCGGCAGCCCGTTGATCGTCACCTGCTTGAGCTCAGCATGCCGGGGCAGGGTATGTGCAGCCGTGACCGCCCACTGCGGAGCAATCAAGCTGCCATGCCCCTCGCCGGGCATGTCGACCAGCGCGGGAAACTCGCTGCTGGTAATCCGGTACTTGGCGTCATCAACATCGTGGCGGATGACGATGGCATCAGCAGTCGAGGACAGTGTGAGGAGTAATGCGAACAGCAGGCCTGCGAGGGATTTCATGAGCATCCTTTGGTCGGTAGTCCCTGTCGCTGTTGGGGCCGGTACCTGAAACGAATGGGTAGCAAGGCAGTATTGGCTTGCATGGGTTTTCCGGGCGTTGCCCGGTGAAAGGATTCATCTCTGATGACGCGCTATGGCATTCCGAGCCTGTCGAGCCAACGAAGTGCGTCATCGGTCCATTGATCGGTATCTGTTCCTTGCCGCTTGACGCCAAAGGCATGTCCGCCGGTTGCATACAGCTTGAGCTCTACGTTTACGCCAGCCTTCCTCAGCGGTTCCTCGTACACGCGCGAATAGTAGGCCGGATCGACTGCATCATCCTCGGCGTGTATGAGCAGGGTTGGTGGCACGTCGCTGGAAATGTGAATGTCGGTGTTCAGCTCTCCTGCTGCGACTGACTTGGGAGTCTTGTTCTTGTGCTCCATGGTCAGGTGTCCCGGATAAACCGGAATCGCGAAATCAGGGCGGCTGCTCATCTGGTCGACTGCATCGATTGGCTCGTAGGTTCGATGTCGGAAGGCTGTGGATGCCAAGACCGCCAGGTTCCCTCCTGCAGAGAACCCCATGACGCCGATCTTGTCGGGGTCGATGGCGTACGCACCCGCGTTGTAACGAACAAGAGCGATCGCCCTCTGAGCGTCCTGCAACGCCATTGGGATTTCGGGTTGCTCGTGCCTTCTGGTCTCGCTGTTCCAATTGCATCCAGTGTTGGGGACGCGATATTTCACCAGGATGCAGGTGATGCCCGAATCGGTCAGCCATTTGCAGACATCAGCGCCTTGCGGCCCAAGCGTGCTGTTGGGGCCTATCGCCAAGGCTTTGTAGCCGCCACCCGGAAAGACGAGGATGGCGGAACGCGAGGAGTTGATCTTCGGTGAATAGACGAGATATGTCGGATGAGTCAACGCCCACTTCTCGTGGGCGAGTGCATTGATGCCGTCCAGAAGAACCTGGGAGCCCTCGGGCCATAGCGGCACCTCCAGCCGATAGCTGACAGCGGAAGAGCCCGGGTTGTGCGCGCCTGCCGGCTGCGAGGCGGGTGCCGGGCTACGTGGAGGGTACTGGTTGTCCGAGGCGAGGGCTGAACAAGCTGAGATCAACAGAAGCGCGGCACTCAACAAGGTAACTGCTGAAGGAAGCATGTGCGTGTCCTACGGCTGCGGGTTTGCAGGTGGTTGAGCAGTACCAGCCTCTGGAGTTGTGGTGCCCTGTAGCGGATCGGTCTGACCTGTCATGCCGTTGGCTGGCGAAGCAGGTTCGACGTGTTCAAGATGCTGGGCATACCTCTCCATTTGTGACTGGATGATGGCCCGCGGCCGTGCACACTACCGGGAATGGCCTTGGTCAGCGGCCTGCTCCAAAGCCGCGATGCGCTCGACCAGCGTGTCGACCGCCGCCTCCATGGCCCGTGCGGTATGGTCGCCACTCTGGTTGGTGATGATGAAGATGCCAAGGTCGTACTTCGGGATGATGTAGACATAGCACTGTGAGCGGGGCACGCCACCATGATGTGCATAGTACCTGCCTTTCAAGCGGTCGCCGCTGACGATGTTCCAGAAATAGCCGATGCCGAATTCGGGATCGAAGTTCACCAGTGTGCGATGGGATTCCTCCACGACCGGTCCATTGGCGAGTTGGAATCTCAGGTATTTCACCATCTCCGGAACTGTTGCTTTCACGTTTCCGGACGCACCCCAGGGCAGCTGGGGCATTGCCGTGGTCGGTAGCGGATTGTCACTGTGATAGCCAACTGCAAGCCGTGTCGCGTCAGCATCGCCAAGGCGGATCCTGGTATCCGTCATCGCCATGGAATCTCGCAGGAACCCACGCAGAAGTGACTCGTAGTCGCTCTTGTAAGCCACTTCCAGTACGTGCGCCACCAGTTCGGTCCCGGTGCTGGAATATGCGTACTCCTTTCCGGGCGCTCGGCCAATCTCGACCGCATGCAGGTCCTTGAAGAATTCGCCCTTTCCGTAGCTGGCGTAGATGGCATTGAGCTCAGCGGGCGTACGCCGGTCGGTGAAGTCGGCCAGTACGGTATTGGCGCGCTCCGGCAGCATGTTCGGCAGGCCACTGGTATGCGACAGCAGATGGCGGATGCGGATCGGCTCGCCGTGGTATTGCAGGTTGGGATAGTCGTCTTGCAGATATTTCCGGATATCGTCATCCAGGCTGATCCTGTGCTCCAGGACGGCATTCGCGGCCAAGGTTCCCGCCAGCGTCTTGCTCAATGAGCCGATTTCGTAGAGCGTCGCATCGCTCGGTACCCCAGGGGTGCCGGCAACCATGTCACCGCGGTGATGAGTGAACTCCTTGCCCCGGTGCACGACTGCGATTGAGGTCGAGTGCAGCAAAGGCTGCTCGATGAGCGTTGCAGCGACTTCTTCGATGTCTGCCTCCAGACCCTTCGCGGGAGCCGGCTCGCCCTTGCAGCTCGCGCCAAGGAGTGCCGCTGACAGTACGAAGAAGTAGAAGCACCACCTGTTTCGAAAAGCCATCGAAGTCGCTTGCATGCGTCGGCGCTTGAAGTGGGATAGGGAAGGACTCATAAAGTAGCCGAATACCCGCCGCAACGCCGTAGTGGTTCCAGCACTTGAACTGGGAGGGCACTTGTGGGAGCACTGGAGGTATTGAAGGGTCGAGCCAGTGAAGAAAGAGTCCACGAATCTGCCCGGCCAGATCCTTCAGTGCGCCGGAACGGCGGTGACTTCCCTGGGCTGCAGATGCAGTCATATGCGCCAGGCGGACTCATCGCTGGGGACGGCGACGTTTACAGAAATGGAATTGCTCGTAGTTGTCGATACCGCATGCGAATCGATTTCGGTGATGAGGAGTTGTTTCGCGCCATGTCGGTACTGGTATCTGCCATGCAGAATCAGCGGAGCTGAAATGGCGGCGGCAATCGCCCCGGAAATGGCGATGCCAGTCGTCAGGCCAAGGGCAACCAGAACCAGGCGGCCGATGGGTATGTCAGCGATCCGGTTGGAAGGCGAATGGGCTGCCAGAACCCAGTGCAGCGCCAATAACCAACATGCAACAAGCAGCGGAATGGCCGCGATGGGTGCCAGGAACGCAGCGGCAAGCGCAGGCAAGGGCGCTGAAAGGCAGGCCAGCCAGAACCGTGTGCGAGGTGAGCAGGCAGGGTTGCGATGTGTGGTTGTTGTTGGCATCTGACACCTTGGACTCAGCTGCGCCGCGCGATGACGCCGGCTTGAACGAATTGTCAGGACCCATCCGGAAGACGAACGTGCATGGCACATTCCGCCGCCAGTGACTTGAGCGACGGGTCGCCGATCCTGGCAAGCGCCGCCGCGCGTCGGCTTCGGCTCGAATGAACTGTCAAGCGCGCCCTGTCCAGCGGCGCACCATCCAAACAAAGCAATACTGCACGGCCATTGGAAGCAGGCCAAACATGATGACGCAGAACAGGATGCAGCCAAAGAACAGAAGCCCAAGCTCCAGCGCTTGAGCTATCAGTGGCCGGGAATGGTTTGAATGGTGCTGGTGCTCCAAGCTGGACGCCAGCAGGGCAAGGACGGGCAGGACGCCAAACAAGGCGCCCACGCAGCCGGTGCTGATGATGGTTTGTCTAAGCTGCCGGCGTTGCCACATAAGGACTTGCTCCGGAATCGAGCCGATCTGCGAAGCGAGCGCCGCCCGGACACCTTGTCAGGTGTCATGATCGTAGCGCTCAGCTACGCCATCTTTGAAATGAATGGTAAATAGAGCGTATCGACCGCCAACTGTTTCAAACTGAAGCAGCCATGGGTTGTTTGGATCGGCATCAAGCGGAACCCCAAGGCCAACGAACTCAAATGTGTCGCCCAAAGCGCCAGGAAGCGGTCCGTAGATCCTCTCATATGCCGGAACCAGCACGGATGCTGACTGCTGGAACAAGGCGGTCTCGTCGTTGCTTGCTCTGTGGAAGAACGCAATCTGTTTCTTCGAAGGGGCTTCGGAGTTGATGGTGTTGACGTAGACGGAAATAGTGCGACCTGCAAAAGGAACGCAATCCGCATCCCATGACTCTTCCCCGCGAATCCTGGTGAGTTCCATGGTACCGAAAATCGGGTGGACCGCTGTCGCTACAACAGGGCCTTGCCAGAGTTGCCAAAGCCATTTGAACATGACACCCCGCTCCGTCGTTATGCCGAATCGTGTAACGACGTCGGCTTGAATCAATCGTCAGGCTACGGTTCCGATTACAAGGAGGGCAACAAGCCCAAGAAGCGGAAGCGCGGCTAGAATCAATGTACAAAGCCCCAGCCAGAACCAGAATCCTCCAGCTGGACGATGACTGCTGGCGATGGTAGCGCCAATGATCATAAGACCGATGCACGTCGTTGGTAGGGCAACAACCAGCTCGATGTAGCGGTGGGGCGAAGGGCTGGCGAACCACCAAAGCCATAGCCCCACAAGGCAGACGGCCGCGCCAATCGCGACCAGTGCGCCGTCTCCTCGTCGTGCGAGAGCTTTCACGTTGGCTCGACTCCGGAGTCAGGCCGAATCGCTTGGCGGCGTTGGCTGGGATGAACGGCTAGCCCTCATCTTGAAGGGCCTGCCAAACAGCCTCAATAATTCGGTTTGATGCAGTATCCGGGTGGCATGGCTCATGGCACGCATCCTGAATGAGCGCTTGATTCCCGCGCCAGAGCCCGTAGTGATTCCTGATGCCTGTACCCCATCCATGGTGATATCGAATGAGGTCGTCCTTCTTTGTACTGCGAATGGCCTCCCTGTCCGCTGCAGAGAGAGTGGAAAGAAGGTCGGCGACAGTCGCGCTCACGGTAGTCGGCCAATTGTCGGGTCCAAGAAGTTCCGCTTCCTTCTCTTGAGCGAACGAAGAGCCGCAGAAAGCCAGCGAAAGCAGGAATGCGGTGAAGAGCTTCATAATCAGGGCTCACTCTGGAGTTCTGCGTTGTCGCGAAGCGACGTTGGCTTGGTTGAATTGTTGTGCCGGGGCAGCGACCGAGCCACCAACCAGAAGCAGGTGGATGCGCAGAGGATCAGGAACGCCGGTACCACTATCTCCAACGACAGGTAAAACCAGTTTTGCCAAGGCTTTGGTTCGGAGAGATCGGAATAGTAGAAGACTGCTCTGTAGACCGTGTCAGAGAGGAAGGCCCACAAGATGAGGGCAACCACGGAAGTGAAGAGCAGCCGACTGGGCCTGGTGCGAAGAGATCGCATCATGACCCAGCAGCCTGACAGCGCGATCAGCAGCCCCAGCGTTGCAGCAATTGCGAGAATCTCTTGTGGCCCCATAAGCCTCGCCCCCATGGTCTAATGCTTGAGTCAAGCCGCGCCGCGAAGCGGGTTGGGCTTGAATGCATTGTTAGGTGCCATGGCAGAGATAACTGAGCGGAGATCCTCCACGGCATGTTGTCGAGTCTTGGAGGACTTGATGTGGCCGGGCAACCGACTAAGCCAGTGACTATTGGGGCCATGCCCACCACCACGAATGGCGGATAGCCGGCGCGATGTCGGGAGGGGCTTACGCCCAAGGATATCTACACACTCCGCAAGCTGTGCTGCGGAAGAGAAGCGGAAGACAAAACCTTGCGACTCGACACAAAGTACCGGATAGCCGTTGCGACCCTCGGCTCTTGGGGCCGGCGGGCTGTACGACTCGGACGCGCGCCACGCGGCACCGCCAAGCTCAAAGTGAACCCAGTAGGCCATCGGCTCATCGCGCCAGTCCGCAGTGTGTTCGATCCAGTTGCGGGCAGTCTTTCCCATGCCACCTAACTCCGGAACTGAGCCGACCCGCGTAGCGGGTTGGGCTTGAATGAACTGTTAGGTCTTGAGTGTGGCACAGGCGACGCCAGAAAGAACAAACACGAGAAATGCAGAGGCAGCCCAGTAGCCTGACCGGAAGCACAGATCACCCAGGGCGTTGAGTTTTGGGTCGCCAATAGCTCTGTACTTACGCTTTGTTATGAACAAAACGTCTGGAGCAGAAGCCGATGGCTCTGTCGCTGGATCAGGAGCGATCTTAGTCCAGATGTCTGGATGAGTGATTCGCAAATAGCGGTTGAAGGTGCGCGAGTAGTAGGCGGTCATGGCGAAGGCCGGGAGTGCGACCAAGCCTGATAGGAGAAAGACAGCTGGCAGTAAAGCTTCCATCAAGGCCTAACTCTGGAATTAAGCCGACCCGCGCAGCGGGTTCGGCTTGAATGAACTGTTAGGCCCTGCCATAACCAGCCGAAGCCATTTTAAGATACGTGGAATGCTTAAGGCGGGCAGTGGGCGTCGAACGCAGTAATTGCCTCATGCAATGCAGCAACCACATTGTCGCTGTCCTTGCGCCAGACGAAATCGCTCTCTTGATGAGTGATGAGGACTGTAGAGACGTTCCGGCTCCTCTCTCCGTCCCACTTGAGAATAACCATGGCGCCGCGGCGCCTTGCGGCATCAATCTCGGGCAGAAGAGCATCAATAGTCATGCGCCTAACTCTTAGTAGACCGCCTAAAAGCGGTGTAAAGCTCAGTATGCGCACTTTCGGGCCGCTTTGAAACGGGAATGATTTTCCGTATAAACAATGGCTTGCAATATGCGGCGCGGCTTGCGATCACCTCATCCCTCCCAGTTTAGGATCGTTTGTTCACGGTGATATCGAATACATCCCTTTCCCGTCGGGCGTATTGGCGCTTGGAATGCCGTGATCGCGATGATGCTTCCGTCGGTCCATCCAGGCCGCGTGACGAATACGGAGTTGACCCAGTGCTCCGCCACGCTTGCTCAAGCCCTTACTCCACTTCCCGCACCCGCGCCAACTCCGCCGCATTCCGCAGCGCTTGTAGGAATCTCGCCAGCGGCGCGTTTTGCGGCTCGCCGTCACGCGTGTAAACCATCACCGGCCGTTGCCACGCAAACCCTGGTGCATCCAGTTTCACCCACTGTCCGGCAAGGAGCTCTGCCTGCGCCAGACGGCTGGGCAACAACGTGAGATAGCCGCCGTCACGAATCATCGCGCGCATGAATTCCGGGGAACCACTTTCCATCGTGTTGAGCGGGGGCTCCAGCCCTGCTTCATGGAAGCGCTGGCGGAATGCGCCCTCCACCGCGCCGAGGCGACGGCCGAAAATCCATGCCTGCTCCAACAGCTGCGCCGGCGTGATGGCGCGTTGCCGCGCCAGCGGGTGACGCACGCTGGCGAGTACGCGGTACTCGTCGTGCATCAGCACTTCGCTCTTGATGCGCGGGTCGGGGTCGCCATCGCCAAAGGTGTGCAGGGTGACTACCGCATCGAGTTCGCGCGCCAGCAGGCTGGGCAGCAGTTCAGGCAGGATGCCGCTGCTGACGTGGATGCCGATCTTTGGCCAATGCCGGCGCAGCGCCAGCACCGCCGGTGCTACCAGCGAGCCGGCGGTGCTGGGGCCAGTGCCGATGCGGACTTGCCCTTCGGCGCCGGTCTGCAGCTCGTGCAGGCGGTCCTCGAAGCGGCGCACGGCGTCGTGGGCAGGCTGGGCGTGTTCCATCAGCAGGCGGCCGACGTCGGTGAGCCTGGCCTCGCGGCTGCCGCGTTCGAACAAACGGGCGCCCAGTTGTTGCTCCAGTGCCTGGATGCCCTTGCTCAGGGCCTGCTGGGTGCGGCCGGTGGCCGCGGCGGCGCGGGTAAAGCTGCCGTGTTCGACCACGGACAGGAAGTAGCGAAGCTGGCGGAGGTCCATGGCGGTACGAGGTAACAACCAATGGTTGTGGATCGTACTCGAATTGGTTGGCGGTAATCGGGGCAGGGCATCGATAGTCGGCTGATCGCATCTCCCGGAGGGGAACCATGGCCAGCCGCAACGCCGTCAAACAGTGGGACCAGCAGTACGACCTCGTCATCGCCGGCTTTGGTCTGGCCGCCATGTGTGCCGCCATCGAGGCGCACGACCTGGACCCGAACCTGTCCATTCTTATTCTGGAAAAGGCCAATGAGGCTGAGACCGGTGGCAACAGCCGCGTTGCCGGGCAGTCGTTGCTGATCACCAGGAACGCCAAGGTGCTGGCCGAGTACCAGCGCAAGATGAGCGTAGCCAACCCGATCCCGGAGGACATGCTGGTGCCGTGGTCAGAGGCCATGGAAGCGCTGGAACCGTGGATCCAGGAGCGTGCGGCCCAGGCCGGTGCGCAGTTCATCCACGGCACCGGCTTCTCCGAGCGTGATGCGGTGCTGGAGTTCCCTGAGCTCGGTGCGCGTGAGGCCGTGCATTGCACCGCCACCATCCTGCCTATCCCGTCCGGCGTGTACCTCGCTTTCCGCGAGAATATCCGCCTGCGCCCGCGCATCCAGATCGCCTATGAGTCGCCGCTCAAGGATCTGGTGCAGGACCCGGATACGCTGGAGGTATTCGGCGTCATCGCCGAGCAGAACGGCGAGCGCGTGGCCATCCGTGCCAACAAGGGCGTGGTGATGGCGACCGGTGGCTTTGAGGCCAACCTGGACATGCAGCGCAATTACTTCGGCCTCGCCAACCCGGCACCGCTGGGTACGCCGCACAACACCGGCGACGGCATCAAGATCCTGCAGAAGGCGGGTGCGGATCTGTGGCATATGCGTAACCAGGGCCAGTCCGGTGGCATCTGGCCGGGCTTCAAGCCGGAGGGTTTCGTCAATGGCTTCCTGCGCAACTTCTTCTGGCAGAGCTTCAGCTGGATCGAGGTGGATGCGAACACCGAACGCTTCTACAACGAAACCGCCGAATTGCAGCTCACGCACTACAAGGAAAAAAAGCACGGCCATTGGGTGGATACCCCGCACTACCGTGCGCAGCCCGTGCATATGGTCTTTGATGCCATCACCTGCCAGTACAACAAGCTTGTGGTTGAAGTGATGAGCTGGAACCCGGTGGTGCGCGGCTACCAGTGGTCCGACGACAACGCAGTGGAAGTTGAGAAGGGTTGGATCCAGAAGGCGGATACGCTGGAGGAACTGGCGGTGCAGATCAACCGCGATCCGGCCAAGCTGCGTGCCGAGGTTGAGCGCTACAACGCGGCCTGTGCAGCGAGGAATGACGCCGATTTCGGGCGTAACCCGGAGACCTTGTTTCCGATCGCGCAGGCGCCGTTCTATGCCATGCGGATTGATCCGGTGATCGTGTGCACGGGCGGTGGCGCGCGACGCAACATCAAGTCCGAGGTGTTGGACCATGATGGCAAGCACATCCCGCGTTTGTATGAAGCCGGTGAGATGGGGTCGATGTTCTCCGACCTCTATCAGAATGGTTCGTACCTTACCGAGGCAATGATCTCTGGACGCGCTGCGGGTCGTGAAGTCGTAGGCCTTGGCAACTGGGAGGCTTGAGCATGAAAGTTGCTACCCCCGCGATGAAGCTGGATGTGCGTATCAATGACGTGAAGGCCGAGGAAGGGCTGCTGGTGATGGACGGTGTTGCGGGCATGCTGCCGTGCAAGACCAGTCTGACGCCGGCTGAGTTTCGACAGATGCTGAAGCTGGCGCTGCGGCCGAGTGTGTTGGCGTTGTTGTTCAAGAAGTGAACAGAAGCATGTCTGCTTGAAGCCTTTGCTTGAAGCCCCTCTCCCCCCGGGAGAGGGGTTGGGGAGAGGGTGAGGTGCGAAGCACCTTGCAAAAGCCAAAAAGCAAAAGCCCCCTCATCCGCCCCTTCGGGGCACCTTCTCCCGCGAGCGGGAGAAGGGATAGGAGCCAAAGCCAAAAGCTAAAGCTAAAGCTAAAGCCAAAGCCAAAGCCAAAGGCGAAGGCGAAGGCGAAGGCAAAGCCAAAGCCAAAGCCAAGGGTGAAGGCAAAGGCAAAGGCAAAGGCAAAGGCAGAGGCAAAGCCATAGCCACAGCCACAGCCACAGCAAGAACCAAAACCAAAACGGCTTGGCTTCCGTCGAACTTCGTTCGGTTGATGAGAGCTTCTAGAGGAGCGCTTGGCAGCGAAAGATGCTCCACCAAACGCTACATGCGTTGACCTGGCCCGTTGATCAGCTCAGTTCCGCACTACAACGCGTTGAAGCTCAAACACCACCCAGCTCCAGCCGTCGCTGCCACAGCGCATGCATGCCGCGCGCAGCCAGGTCTTCCGGGTGGCGTTGTACGCCGATGCCCCAGGAAATCAACGCCTGTGCATACAGGGCCAGCAAGCGGTCACTGCCAATCAGGTGCACCTGCGACAAGCGCGGGGTGTGTTCGAGTACACCGGAGGAAAGTATCTCGTGGCCGATCAGCAGGCCTGACAGATAGGAGGGCAGGGCGCTGCCTTCCAGCTGGTTGAACAGGCCGAGGGTGCGCACACCGAAAAGGTGATGCAGAAGTCCGCCCTTCTGCCGGCTGCGCTTGAGTCCACTTTCAAATGCCCAAGCGTCGAAACGGCTGTCATCTTCGGGCATCAGCTTGCCCAGCAGGCTGTGGGTGCGCAGTACCGCGTACAGCTCGCCCGTCATCGCCGTGGTCAGGCGACGTATCTGGCCATCGGCAATCGAAACCCACTTGCTATGCGTGCCGGGCAGGCAGACGACATGGTTGCCGCGTGGCAGTACCGCCAGCAGTGCGGCCAGCTGGGTTTCTTCGCCGCGCATTACGTCGGGTACCGCGTCGCCGCCGGTATCGCTGACACCTGGCACGACCCATAACGCGCGATCGGCCAAGGCCGGTGCCTGCAGCGGTACCAAGGCAGCGGCGAGGTCGTCGATGCCGGCAGGACAGGGCAGGTAAGGTACTTCCTGCCAACCGCTGCGGCTGCCGACCATGCCGGACAGGAGCAGCAAGCGGTCATCCCAACCGGCAATCTCTTCTGCCAGCACCGCTTCAAACTGTCCGGCACTGGCTTGCAGGCCGCGTTCGCTGCGGCGGCGCTCGCAGACATGGCCGCTCTCATCGAGGCGGTACAGACGCAGGCTGCTGGTGCCCCAGTCCACGGCGATCATGGCAACTCCACGCGATCCACGCTTGCCTTCAACTGCGGGTGCTCCCAGACAAAGATGCCACCTGCATCGGGCTGCGCGCTCAAGGCGGCGGCATCCAGGCCGACGCGGGCACTGCTGATGTACAGCGCACCGGGTGCCAGTACGCAGCAGGAGGCGTGTTGGGCGGGGATGTGGATCAGCTGCTCGATGCGGCCATCGGCGGAATAGCAGGCAACCCGGCCTGCGCCCCACTGCGCGTTCCATACGCGACCTTGGACATCGACTACCGCGCCATCTGGTTCGATGCCTGGTTCGCTCAGGCTGGCAAATGCCTGCAGCTCTTCAACCAGTGCGCTGTGCGGGTCATAACGGCCAGTGATGATGTTGGCCTGCGGCGAGTCGCAGAAGTAGATGCGCTCACCGTCAGGGCTGAAGCAGATCGCGTTTGGAATGGCGGCGTGTGGCAAGGGCAGGCGGCGCAGGCCTTTGCCTGCACTCCATTGGTAGAAGCTGCCGCCGCGACGTCCGTCGGCATGGTCGCTCTTGGTGCCGAACACGAAGTTGCCGTGGCGGTCGGCACGGCCGTCATTGATGCGGGTGTTGGGGTTGTCGGCTTCCACCTGTGCCAGCAGTTGCAGGCTGAGTTCGCGGTCCTGCAGCTGGGCTTCCGGGTCGGCTGCATGCAGGCCATTGGCCAGGCCCAGCAGCAGGCGGCCGTCGTTTGCCAGCGCAAGGCAGCCCAGCGGCTCGTGCAGCTGCCAGTACTGGCTGTGGCCGCTGGCTGGATCGTAGCGCCACAGGCGTGCTGCGAGGATGTCGGTCCAGTACAGGACAGTGCGGCGGTCGCACCAGAGGATGCCTTCGCCGAGCTCGCAGCGGCTGTCCACCAGCAGCCGTGCGTCGGCTTCGGTTACCTGCGGCACCTGTGCATTCACCATTCGGCAACGCTGCCGTCGCTGTGGCGCCACAGCGGGTTGCGCCAGCGCGGTGGATTCTTGTTGGCTTCGATCAGGCGTGCTTCGTCGATCTCCACGCCCAGGCCCGGCTTCGGCAGGGCAGCGATGCAGCCCTGTGCGTCGCAAGCGAAGTCGTCCTTGTTGATGACGTAGTCCAGCAGGTCCGCACCCTCGTTGTAGTGGATGCCGATGCTCTGTTCCTGCAGCACCGCGTTGTGGGCGACGAAGTCCAGCTGCAGGCAGGCAGCCAACGCCACCGGTCCGAGCGGGCAATGCGGGGCCAGCGCGACGTCATGCGCTTCGGCCATCGCGGCGATCTTGTGGCACTCGCTGATGCCGCCGGCGTGCGACAGGTCCGGCTGCAGGATGGCCAGTCCGCCGGCTGCCAGCACCGGTTTGAACTCGGTGCGCGAATACATGCGTTCGCCGGCCGCCAGTGGAATGCTGCTGACCTCCGACAGTGGGCGGTAGTACTCCCATTGCTCCGGCAATACCGGCTCTTCGACAAACAATGGGCGGTACGGCGCCAGTTCTTTCAGCAGCACGCGCGCCATCGGTGCACTCACCCGGCCATGGAAATCGATGCCGAAATCCACGCTGTTGCCGAGGGCGTCGCGGATGGTGGCGACTTTCTCGATGGCGGTGTCGACGGCGCGTGGGCTGTCGATCAGCTTCAGTTCTTCGGTGCCGTTGAACTTGAAGGTGTCGTAGCCAAGCGACTTGTAATGCTGCATCTGCTTGACGATGTCGGCCGGACGGTCACCGCCAACCCAGCGATAGGTCTTCATGCGGTCACGCACCAGGCCGCCTAGCAGCTGGTAGACCGGCACGCCCAGCGCCTTGCCCTTGATGTCCCACAGCGCCTGGTCGATGCCGGCGATGGCACTCATCAGGATCGCGCCGCCGCGGTAGAAGCCACCGCGGTACAGCACCTGCCACAGGTCGTTGATGCGGGCCGGGTCCTTGCCGATCAGGTAGTCGCCGAGTTCGTGTACGGCGGCCTCCACGGTGGCTGCGCGGCCTTCGATCACCGGTTCGCCCCAGCCGCTGATGCCCTCGTCGGTCTCGATCTTGAGGAACAACCAGCGCGGCGCAGCCTGGTAGGTGGTCAGACGCACGATCTTCATGCCGAGTAGTCCAGATAGGCCTGGCGGAACGCACGCGCGTTGTCGCGCGTGGTCTGCACCGGTTGGCCGGGTTGATAAAGGTCACCGCCGGTGCCCGCACCCTGACAACCAGCGGAAAGATAGCTGGCCAGGGTGGCGGGGGAGACGCCACCGACGGCGAAAAGAGGTACGGGCGGCAGCACGCTGCGCAGGGCGCGTATCAGTGCTGGGCCGTGAATGGATGCAGGGAACAGCTTCAGCATCTGCGCACCCGCGCGCAGTGCCTGGAAGGCCTCGCTGGCGGTGGCGAAGCCAGCCGCCACCAGCAGCCCTTCGGCAACCGCGCGTTGGATCAGCTGCGGGTCTGTATTCGGGGTGACCATCAGCCGGCCACCAGCGCGCAGCAAGGCGTCGATATGTTCGGGCAATACCACCGTGCCGGCGCCGATGCAGGCGTGCTGGCCATGGCGCTGCACGCTGCGTTGCACGCTCTGCTCCCAGCCCGGCGAGTTGCTCGGGATCTCGATCGCGTCGAAACCCTCCTCGACCAGCGCATCGACATGTGCATCCACCTCACCCGGCGTGATGCCGCGCAGGATCGCGATCAAGGGCAACTGGAAGGGCAGGGCGGTCATGTCAGTCGTGGTAAACCTGTGAGCGGCCGCCATCGATCAGGATGTCGGTGGCGTTGATGAAGCGCGCTTCGTCGCTGGCCAGGAACAGCGCGGTATAGGCCACTTCTTCCGGCCTGCCGATGCGACGCGGCGGCAACAATGCGGCCTGGCGCTCGCGGGCGCCGGGTTCGCGTTCGAACCAGGCCTCGATGCGTGGCACCAGGATCAGCCCGGGCGAAATGGAGTTCACGCGGATGCCATGCGCGGCGTACTCGATGCCGAGCGAGCGGGTCATGCCGATCAAGGCGTGCTTGGCCACGGGATACGGGAATGCGCCAGGAATGATCTTGTGCCCATGCACCGAGGCGATGTTGACGATGGCGCCAGCCTGCTGCGCGACCATGCCGGGCAGCACGGCCTTGCACAGCTGCCAGGCACCTTCCAGGTTCAGCGCGAAGCAGCGCTGCCATTGGGCGTCGTCCAATGCCAGCGGATCGGAGAACACATCGGCGCCGGCATTGTTGACCAGCACATCGATGCGGCCATGGCGCTCGAGGGCGGCTTCGATCAGGCTGCGCATCGCGGCGGCATCGGTGATGTCGCCCTGCAGCAGCTCGATGCCGTCGGCATCGCCGGCAGCCAGGTCGATGCCGATCACCTGCGCCCCTTCGGCATGGAACAGGCGGGCGATGGCCGCGCCGATGCCACTGGCGGCACCGGTCACCACCGCCACCTTGCCGGCCAGGCGGCCACTCATCGGCAGCTCCCCGCTTGGCAAACGCAGTGGCCGCCCGCGCGGCTGGCGCTGGCTGATCGTGAAACCTTCATCCCTTTCTCCCTGAAGCCTGCTGTCGGTACTGGCCGCGCCGGCCCGGCAGGGCGGCGGCGGTGCTGACGGAAGCGTGGCATAGCCTTGCGTGAGAACCTATGTGCGACAAATGAAATTTTTGTCGTAATGTATTCGCTGGGCGAATAGCTACTCAGTCGAGGGGATCGGCACGCATGGTTCAACCCACCACCGGCTGGTTCAATGCCACCCGTTTGAAGACCCGGCACCTGTTGCTGCTGCTGCATCTCTACGAGCAGCGCTCGGTGCTGCGCGCGGCCGAGGCGGCCAACATGACCCAGCCGGCGGCGTCCAAGCTGCTGGCCGAAATGGAGGACCTGCTGGGCGTGCCGCTGTTCGAACGGCATGCACGCGGGGTGGAGCCGACCTGGTATGGCCAGGTGCTGATCCGCCGGGCGCGCTCGGCGCTGTCGGAGATCGGCCGGGCCCAGGACGAGATCGCGGCGCTGCGCAGTGGCCGCACCGGCCAGGCCGCCATCGGCACCGTGGTCAATCCCGGCACCAACCTGGTGCCGCAGGCGGTGGCCGCGCTCAAGCGCGACTTCCCCGACATCCTGATCCGGATCGAGATGGACTACAGCCGGCCGCTGGTGGCCAAGCTGCTCGATGGCCAACTCGACATCGTGGTCGGCCGCATCATGGGCGCCGAAGGCAGCAGTGAGCTGGAGTTCGAGCCACTGGCCGATGAGCCGCACTCGGTGATCGTGCGTGCCAGCCATCCGTTGGCGGGGCGCAAGCGCGTCGGCTACGGCGATCTGGTCGAGTATGGCTGGATCATGCCGCCCGATGGCAGCGTGCTGCGCTCACGGCTGGACGCGGTGTTCCTGGAACATGGGCTGGTGCCGCCGCAGAACATCGTCGAGACCACCTCGCTGCCGGTCACCATCCATCTGCTGCGCCACAGCGACATGTTGACCGCGCTGCCGGCCGAATCGGTTGCGCCCTACCTGCAGACCGGGCAGATGCTGGTCCTGCCGATCGCGCTGGACGTGCGCATGGAGTTCTTCGGCATCATCCGCCGTCGCGACCAGTTGTTGTCCCCGGGTGCCGAGCGCGTGCTGGAGGCGCTGCGGTTGACCGCGCGGCGCTTGTACCCCCCGGTCGCCTGAACCGGGGTATTCACTTCCGATATACATCCTGCGCATTTTTTCATTGGTCGGGAATGAGTACCCCCGCCTATGCTCGCCGCCGTGGCTGTTTCAGGTCATTGGTATCAGGGCCATGGCCCGCGTGCGCCAGGGGGCATGCGGATCCACCGGCAAAGTGATGTGGAGAGCGGTAAGTCGGGCGCCCGGCCATGGCGGGGTGTGCAGGTTCGCGGTTTTCAATCAGCTTCACCTGGTGCCAAAGGCGCAATGACGTCGGTGCTGGGGACAACTCAATCGTCGTCATGTGTCCTGGGAGGGAACATTCATGTCAACGTTCCAGCGCCGCCTCACGGTGGCCAATAGCGCGCGTCGCCGCGCTTGTAGCGGTCTGCAACCGACCGTCCTTGCCCTGAGTGTGGCGCTGCTGCTTTCGGCCGCCGCTCAAGCACAGGAAGCCGCCACCACGCCGACCACCACCGACCTGGACAAGGTCGAGGTCACCGGTACCCGTGGCAGCCTGACCAAGGCACAGATCATCAAGGAAACCAGCGACCAGATCGTTGATTCGATCGTGGCCGAGGACATCGGCAAGCTGCCCGACAACAACGTCGCCGAGGCATTGCAACGCATCACCGGCGTGCAGATCACCCGCAACAAGGGCGAAGGCAGCGGCATCATGGTGCGCGGCCTCACCCAGGTGCGCAGCGAGCTCAATGGCCGCGATATCTTCACCGCCAATGCCGGCCGTGCATTGAGCTGGGAAGACGTGCCGGCCGAACTGCTCGGCGGTGTGGACGTCTACAAGAACCCCAGTGCGGAGATGATCGAAGGAGGCCTCGGTGGCCTGGTCAACCTGCGCACCCGCATGCCCTTCGACCAGGACGGCATGAAGGTCTCCGGCAGCTTCACCCTCAACAAATGGGACCTGCGCGACTCGTTGCAGCCCTCGGCATCCATCCTGTTCTCCAACCGCTGGAACACCGAAGCCGGTGAATTCGGCGTGCTGTTCAACGTTGCCCACCAGGAAGGCCAGTACCGCGAAGACCGCATCAACATGGGCAGCTACCTGTCCTATGACGATGTACCCGGCTACGAAGGCCAGAACGTTGTCATTCCCAGCGAAGTCGGCATGTACAGCCACTTCGGTGACCGTGAGCGTGACGGCCAGTACGTGGCGTTGCAGTGGAAGCCGAACGACGACGTCGAGATCTACGGCACCGTGCTGCGTTCGGACTACAAGTTCCGCAACCGCGAATACAGCGTGCGCGTGGGCAACCTCAACAACAACACCCAGGACCTGGTGAACTGGTCCAACAACGGCTGGGGCTTCGTTTCGCCGAGCATCCCGGGCTACGAAGCGTTCAACGACCCGTTCGGCTTCGATGGCAACGGCGAGTTCCAGTACGGCACCTTCAACAACGCGCTGATCACCACCACCGCGCGCATGGACTGGCGCAACTCGGTGACCACCGACTATGCGCTGGGCGGCAAGTGGCAGGTCAATGACAACCTGCACCTGTCCACCGACTTCCAGTACATCGATGCCACCACCGAGAGCGTCAACTACTGGGTTGACCTGCTCGCCGGCCAGGTGGATCCGGATGACTGGCGTGGCTGGTCCGGCCTGTACGGCGTGCCGCCGGTGCGCGTGGACATGAGCGGCCGCTATCCGTCGGTGACCGTGCTCGACCGCGAGACCGGCCAGCCGATCAACGGCTACATGAGCGACATCAGCAACTACGGTGGCTGGTACTCGCACCTGGACAAGCGCGACAACAACGACGCCGACCAGTTCTCCTGGCGCGCCGACCTGCGCTGGGATTTCCTCGACAGCGACCTGCTCAACGACCTGCGCATGGGCGTGCGTTACACCGACCGCAGCGCCATCACCCGCAGCTCGGGCTGGAACTGGCAGAAGATCGCACCGGCCGGTACCGACAATGCCTGGGGCAGCTTCACCCCGGCGCCCTTCGCCGACTACCCCAATGCCTGCTACCGGCTGTTCCCGTTCAGTGACCACTTCCGTGGCAACAGCGGGTTGCCGACCGGCTACGTTGCCTGCGACGAGATGGTCGCCGACTACGAGAACACCGTGCGCATGTTCGGCCACGAGCCGATCGCCTACAACCCGATCACCGACATCCGCGAGTACACCGAGAAGACCTACGCCGCGTACGCCATGCTGCGCCTGGGCAACGACTCGGCGCGCTTCCCGTGGGACGTCAACGTCGGCGCGCGCGTGGTGCGCACCGAGACCACGGTCAACGGTTATGAGCTGGCGCAGAATTCGGCCACCAACGACACCAACCAGGTCAACGCCAAGCACTCGTACACCGATGTGTTGCCGAGCCTGAACTTCCGCATGTTCCTGACCGACAGCCTGCAGTGGCGCGTGGCTGCCTCGCGGGCGATGTCGCGCCCGGACTTCAACCTGATGGACCCCTACGTCTATCTCAACGACACGTTCTTCGACTTCAACACCGGTGGCGTTTCCTACGCCAGCCGCGGCAATCCAAACCTGGATCCGATGTACTCCAATCAGTTCGATACCTCGCTGGAGTGGTACTTCGGCCTGGGCTCGATGATCTACGGCACCGCGTTCTACAAGCAGGTTGACGGCTTCTACTACTACGACACGATCGCCGCCAATTACTTCGACCCGAACTTCGACATGCCGCTGGAAGGTTCCACCACCGGTGAGACCCGTCCATGCGTGAGCATGGAGTGCGTGCGCGAGTTCCAGCTGCAGACCCGCGCCAACGGCCAGGACGGCAAGATCAAGGGCTTCGAACTCGGTTACCGCCAGTTCTTCACCTTCCTGCCGGGCGCGCTGGACGGCCTGGGCTTCGAGGCCAACTACACCTACGTGGACAGCAAGGCACCGGCACCGGACGCCGCCAGCACCGACGGCATCGAGATTTCCTACCTGCCGTTGGAAGGCCTGTCGAAGAAGAGCTACAACGTGGTGTTGATGTACGAAAAGGAACGTGTGTCCTTCCGTGCCGCCTACAACTGGCGTGATACCTGGCTGGTCACCACGCGGCCGCCGAATGCGGGTCACGTGCCGCAGTACCACGACGCCACCGGCCAGCTGGATGCCTCGCTGCGCATCAACCTCAACAAGATCTGGTCGCTGACCTTGGACGGCACCAACCTGCTCGATGAGGTGCGTTCGGATTACTACGGCAGCAGCAGCCGTCCCAACGGCTGGTACGTCAATGATCGTCGTTATGGATTGAGCATCCGGGCCAACCTGGATCTTTGAACGGAGGTGCGGTGATGGCAGGTGTCGGGCGCTTCAATACGGGTGGTACGCAGCAACACGCGGCCACGGGCGCCGGGCTCCTGCGGCGGTGGATGCTGGCGGCGGCGATGCTGCTGCCAGCGCCGGTCGCGCTGTCCGCACCCGCGGCGGCGCCAGCGGAGTACCAGTGGCACAACGTCGCCATCGGCGGCGGCGGCTTCGTCACCGGGCTGGTCTTCCACCCGCAGCAACAGGGGCTGCAGTACGCGCGCACCGATATCGGTGGCGCCTACCGTTGGGAGCCGGCGCAGCAGCGCTGGCAACCCCTGCTGGACTGGATGGACGCCAGCGACCAGGGCCGTTTCGGCGTGGAAAGCATGGCCGTCGATCCGGCCGACCCCGAACGCCTGTACATGGCGGTGGGCACCTATCTGCACGAGCGTGGCAGCAACGGCGTGATCCTGCGTTCGAACGACCGCGGGCAGAGTTTCCAGCGCACCGAACTGCCCTTCAAGATGGGCGGCAACGAACTGGGCCGTGCCAATGGTGAGCGCCTGGCGGTGGACCCGAACGACGGCAAGGTGCTGTTGTTCGGTACGCGCGCCAACGGCGTGTGGCGCAGTGCCGACGGTGGTGTCAGCTGGAGCGAGTTGAAGTCGTTCCCGGCAATCGCCAAATCCACCGCAGCCACCGCGCAGAGCTGGGGCGGTGCGCAGGCCATCGGCGTGGCCTTCATCAATTTCGAACCAGACAGCAAGGGTGGCGACGGTGCATCGCGCACGGTCTACGCCGGCGTCTCGACCCAGCAGACCGCGCTGTACCGCTCAGACGATGCAGGCAGCAGCTGGCAGGCAGTGCCGGGCCAGCCGACCGGCTTGCGCCCCAACCACATGGTGCGCGACAGCCTGGGTCGCTGGTTGCTGAGCTACGGCGACCAGCCCGGCCCCAACACCATGAACAACGGTGCGCTGTGGCGCTTTGATCCGCGCGACGGTGCATGGACCGACATCACCCCGGTGCCGCAGTCCACCGACCTGCAGGGCGACGGCTTCGGCTGGGGCGCGGTGGCGGTGGATCCGCAGGACCCGCAGCGTATCGTCGCCAGCACCTTCAACCGCTTCGCGCCGCATGACGACATCTTTCGCAGCGTCGATGGCGGCCGCAGCTGGACCGCGCTGTCCACGCGCGCCGACTTCGACCACTCCTATGCACCGTGGACCGAAGAGGCGCGGCCGCATTGGATGGGTGTGCTGGCGATCGATCCGCACGACCCCGGCCACCTGCAGTTCGTCACCGGCTACGGCATCTGGGATACGCGCGACCTGCGCAGCTTCGACGACGGCAAGCGCCTGACCTGGCGTTTCCCGTTGGCTGGCTTCGAGGAGACCGTTCCGCTGGCGCTGGTCAGCCCGCCGCAGGGCGCGCACCTGGTCAGTGGTCTGGGCGACATCGACGGCTTCGTGCATGACGATCTGGACACACCGCAGCAGCGGTTTGCCGGCGTGCGCTTCTCCAATACCGAAAGCCTTGCCTATGCCGGGCAGGCACCGCAGCTGATGGTGCGTACCGGCTATTTCCATGACCGCCCCGAAGGCGCGGTGCGTGCAGCCTGGTCGAAGGATGGCGGGCGCACGTGGACGGCATTCGCGCACGAACCGCCCGATGGCGAAGGTGCGGGCCGCATCACCCTGGCCGCCGATGGCAAGCGGGTTATCTGGCAGACCCGTAATGGCGGCCATTGGCTCAGCGCCGATTTCGGCGGCCGCTGGCAGGCGGTGAAAGGCCTGCCGAAGAATGCGGTGGTGGAAGCGGACAAGCTGGAGGCCGGCGTGTACTACGGCTTCGATCCGGTCAGCGGCGCGCTGTATGTCAGTGGCGACGGCGGCGTGGAATTCCGTCAGGCCGAGGCCGGCGTTGGCGCGGTGGGTGATTGGTTCCGTGCCGAGATCCGCCCGAATCCGTGGCAGGCCGGGGAGGCCTGGGTCGCCGCCGGCTGGCGTGGGCTGTTGCACTGGTCGCCGGGCAAGCTGCGCCGTGTGGAAGGCCTGGACAACGTGTTCTCGGTCGGGCTCGGCAAGCCGCTCAAGGAGGGTGACACGCCGGTGCTGTTCGTATTCGGCGAGATGGCCGGCAAGCGTGGCCTGTACCGTTCCGACAACGGTGGCCGCCGCTGGACCCGCATCGACAACGACGCGCAGCGCTTTGGCGGCGTGATCCGCCATGTCACCGGTGATACGCGTATTCCCGGCCGCGTCTATTTCGGCACCGAAGGCCGTGGCATCTGGTACGGAGAATCGAAGTGAAATCGTTGTTCGCAGTGATGGGCCTGGCAGCGCTTGCCAGCAGTGCACAGGCAGTGGAGCTGCCGCGTGTGTTCGCCGACGGCATGGTGCTGCAGCGTGACCAGCCCTTGCCCGTATGGGGCAAGGCTGCACCGGGTGCACAGGTACGCATCGATTTCGCGGGCAGGCAGGTGACGGTGAAGGCCGCTGCCGACGGCAACTGGCGCGCGCAGTTGGCCGCGTTGCCGGCTGGCGGCCCGTATGTGCTGAGCATCGACGACAAGGCTGCGCCAAAGCAGTTGCGTGACGTCTACGTCGGTGAAGTGTGGCTGGCCTCGGGCCAGTCCAACATGGAATGGCCACTGGCCCAGACCGATGGCGCCGAGGCGGCGATCGCCGCTGCCGATGATCCCCTGATCCGCCATTTCAAAATTCCCAAGTCGTGGGCCGGCGCACCGCAGTGGCAGCTCAATGGCGGCGACTGGCGGCAGGCAACGCCGCGTACCGCCGGCGACTTTTCGGCAGTAGCGTATTACTTCGCGCAACAGCTGCGTGCGCGCACTGGTGTTGCGGTCGGCATCATCGACAGCACCTGGGGCGGCAGCACCATCGAAGCCTGGAGTGATGCAGCAACGCAGGGCCTGGACAGCGCCGCGCTGGCCGCGCAGGCGGCTGCGCTGCGCGAGGCCGACACCAAGGCGCTGCAGGTAACCCGCGCCAACCTTGCGCGCTGGCCGCAGCTGCCGGCCGATGCCAGCCACTGGCATGAGGCTGATGTCGATGCGGCGCAGTGGACCACAATTACTGTCCCCGGCTTGTGGGAAAGCCAGGGCTGGAATGGCATGGACGGCGTTGCCTGGTACCGCGCCAGCTTCCGCCTCAGCGCCGATGAAGCTGCCAAGGGCGTGACCCTGGGCGTTGGCCGCATCGACGACAGCGATACCACTTGGGTCAACGGCCAGCAGGTCGGCGAAACCAAGCTGCAGTACAACCTGGCGCGTCGCTACAGCGTGCCCGCGTCCGCATTGCACGCCGGGCTCAACCATGTCGCGGTGCGCGTGCAGGACTTCGGCGGCGGTGGCGGCATCCACGGCGAGGCCAGCGAAGTGTTCGTGCAGCCGCAGGGCGCGGCCGCGCGTGCGCTGGATGGCTGGAGCTTCCGTGTCGAGAGCGCGCAGGTCGCGCTGGTGGACGACAAGAACCAGCATCCAACCCTGTTGTACAACGCGATGATCCATCCACTGCAGGATTACGGCGTGCGTGGCGTGCTCTGGTACCAGGGCGAATCCAACGCCAATACCTTGCCGCAGGCGCAGAAGTACCGGCAGCAGTTCCCGGCGTTGATCACGCAATGGCGCGCACAGTGGAAGGCACCTGCGCTGCCGTTCCTGTGGGTGCAGCTGGCGCCGTTCTCGTCCGGTGCGGACAAGCGCGATGCCGACGATGTCGCCATCGACAGCCCGTGGGCCCTGCTGCGTGAATCGCAGGGCACGACACTGGCGCTGCCAGCCACCGCCCAGGTGGTGATCACCGACGTTGGCGATGTGCACGACATCCACCCGCGCAACAAGCGCACCGTTGGCGATCGCCTGGCGCTCGCCGCAGGGAAGTTGGTTTATGGCGACAGCGCGGTCGTTGCATCCGGCCCGAGCCATGTCGGCCATGACGTGCAGGGCAGCAGCGTGGTGCTGCGTTTCGACGCGGGCGCTGCGCCGTTGCAGGTAGGCGGTGGCGGTGAACTGAAGGGCTTTGAGGTTGCCGGCAGTGATGGGCATTTCCATCGTGCGCAGGCCCGCATCGATGGTAACCGGGTGATCCTGCAGAGCAGCGCAGTGCAGGCGCCGGTGGCCGCGCGCTATGGCTGGAGCGATACCGCGCAGGGCGCCAACCTGACAGGTGCCACCGGCTTGCCGGCGTCGCCTTTCCGCACCGGGCCATGAGCGTGCGGACTACCTGCATGAAGCAAAAGGAAACGACCATGAAGCTGACATCCCGACGTTCCGCGCCGGTCACCGGTGGCCTGCTCGCAACCGCGATGGCATTGCTGTTGGCTGCCTGTGGCAGCGCCAACCCGGACGCACCCGCTGCGCTAGGTGGCGAAGCCAAGGCTGCAGCCGCGGCCGCGGCCACTGCAGCGGACCTGCCGCGCGTGGTCACCGAGAATGGTCGCCATGCCTTGTTCGTCGATGGCAAACCGTTCCTGATCCTTGGCGCGCAGGTCAACAACTCCAGCAACTACCCGCAGGCGCTGGACGACGTATGGCCGGCCATCGACATCGTCAAGCCGAATACGGTGATGGTGCCGGTAGGCTGGGAACAGGTGGAAGCCAAGGAGGGCGAGTTCGATTTCGCCTTCGTCGATACCCTGCTGGAGCAGGCCCGCGAAAAGAAAGTGCGGTTGATACTGCTGTGGTTCGCCACCTGGAAGAACAACGGCCCGAACTACGCGCCGGAGTGGGTGAAGCTGGACAACCAGCGCTTCCCGCGCGTGATCACCGCCGATGGCCGCACCCTCAACTCGTTGTCGCCGCATGCACCGGCAACCCTGGAGGCCGACCGCAAGGCCTTCGTTCAGCTGATGCGTCACCTCAAGGCCAAGGACCCGCAGCACACCGTGATCATGGTGCAGCCGCAGAACGAGCCGGGCACCTATGGCAGCGTGCGTGACTTCTCGCCGCTTGCGCAGAAGGATTTCGATGCAGCCGTACCCGAGGCCTTGCTGAAGAAGCTGGGCAAGCAGCCGGGGACGTGGCGTGACGTGTTCGGTGCCGATGCCGACGAGTTCTTCCATGCCTGGCATATCGCCCACTTCATTGACCAAGTGGCTGCTGCCGGCAAGGCCGAGTACAACCTGCCGATGCTGGTCAATGCAGCATTGCGCGGCCCGTTCAACCCGGGCCAGCCCGGGCAGTACGCCAGCGGTGGCCCCACCGACAACGTGCTGGACGTGTACAAGGCAGCAGCGCCGAACATCGACCTGCTGGCACCGGACATCTACATGCCCGAGTACACGATGTACACCACGGTGCTGGAGCGCTATTCGCGCGCCGACAATCCGCTGTTCGTTGCCGAGACCGGCAACCGCGAGGAGTACGCGCGTTACTTCTTCTCCGCGTTGGGCCACCAGGCCATCGGCTGGTCGCCGTTCGGCATCGACTACTCCAAGTACTCCAACTATCCACTCGGCGCACGGGCCATGAACCCGGAGACGCTGGAGCCGTTCGCGTTGAACTATCGGCTGGTGGCGCCGGCTGCCGGGGTGATCGCCAAGGCCAGTTTCGAGGGCAAGGTGCGCGCCACCGCCGAGCAGCCAGGGCAGGCCGTGCAGATCCTGAAGATCGACGACAAGTGGAACGCGGTCATCACCTATGGCGTGCCGCAGTTCTGGTTCCAGGGTGAGCCGCCGGGCAACCCCGAGCCGATTGGCCGGGCGCTGGTGGTGCAGCTGGCAGCGGATGAATTCCTGGTCACCGGTGCGCACGCGCGCATCAGCCTGGTGGCGGCCGATCCGGCGGTGGCCGAGCGGCAGATCTATCACTCGGTGGATGAAGGCACCTATGTCGACGGCGAGTGGACGTTCCGCCGCCGCTGGAACGGTGACCAGACCGATTACGGCCTCAATTTCTCCAGCGCACCGCAGTTGCTGCGGGTGAAGCTGGCCACGTACTGAACAGTCGCATACAGCAAGGCGCCAGCCAGGCGCCCCAACGGAGGGAGATCCAATGATGTTGCAGAACAAGCACGCGCGGCTGCGCACCAGCCTGCTGGCACTGGCCGTGGCCGCCGCGATGGCGCCGCTGGCCGCATCGGCACAGACCGTGGAGCGCCAGGCCGATGGCGTGATCGTGCGCCCGGCCAATGCCAAGGCCGCCGATGTGCGCCTGCAGTTGGTGGACGACCGCATCGTGCGCGTCAGCGCGGACGTGGATGGTGATTTCCAGCGCAGCCCGAGCCTGATGCGGGTGGCCAACAGCGCGCCGGTGCCGGCATTCGAACTCAGTCAGGACGCCAGCGCCGTGACCCTGAAGGCCGCGGGTATCTCCGCGCAGGTAGCACTGGCCGATGGCCGCGTCAGCTTCTTCGATGCCGCCGGCAAGCCGCTGCTGGCTGAGTCGGCCGCAACGCGTGATTTCAGCGCCGGGCAGGTGGAAGGCAAGCCGATGTACAGCGTGCGCCAGCGCTTCGATTCGGTCGAAGGCGAAGCGCTGTACGGCACCGGCCTGCACCAGCAGGGCTGGATGAACCTCAAGGGCCGCGATGTCGAACTGCTCCAGCACAACATCGACAACGCCATTCCCTACCTGATCTCCAGCCGCAACTACGGCATCCTGTGGGACAACAACTCGATCACCCGTTACGGCGATCCCAAGGGCCTGCGACCGCTGCAGGAAGACCTGGTGGTCTATGACGCGCAGGGCAAGCCGGGTGCATTCACCGCGACCTATTCGTTCGATGGCCAGCAGCGTGTGGTGCGGCGCGAGAACGAGATCAACTACCAGTACATCAAGGACCTGAAGGCGCTGCCTGCCGAGGGCTGGAACAAGGCCCAGGGCGGCCGTACCCAGGTGGTGTGGGAAGGCGCCATCGAAGCCAAGCAGGGCGGCCGCCACACGTTCTCGATGTACAACAGCGAGTACGCCAAGGTCTACATCGACGGCAAGCTGGTGATCGACCGCTGGCGGCAGAACTGGAACCCGTGGCACCACGAGTTCGCGCTTGACCTGCAGCCGGGCCAGAAGCACCAGGTGAAGGTGGAATGGGACGCGATCGATCCGGCCTATATCGCGCTGCTGCATCGCGACCCGCTGCCCGCCGCCGAGGCCAATGATCTTTCGATCTGGTCCGAAGCCGGGCAGATGATCGACTACTACGTGGTTGCCGGCAGCAATGCCGACGAACTGATCGCCGGCTACCGCGAACTGACCGGCAAGGCCGTGCTGCTGCCGAAGTGGTCGTATGGCTTCTGGCAGAGCCGTGAGCGCTACAAGACCCAGGACGAGCTGACCGGTGCGCTGGACGAGTACCGCCGTCGCAAGCTGCCGATCGACGCCATCGTGCTCGACTGGTCGTACTGGCCGGAAGACGCCTGGGGCTCGCACGACTTCGACAGCAAGAACTTCCCGGACCCGACCGGCATGATCAAGCACGTGCACGACCAGAACGCGCAGATCATGATTTCGGTGTGGCCGAAGTTCTACCCGACCACCGCCAACTACAAGGAACTGGACGCCGCCGGTGCCATGTACCACCGCAACGTCGAAGTCGGCGAGCTGGACTGGATCGGCAAGGGCTACCTGAATTCCTTCTACGACCCGTACTCGCAGAAGGGCCGCGATATCTTTTGGCGGCAGGTCAACGAGAAGCTCAACAGCCGTGGCATCGACGCCTGGTGGCTGGACGCCTCCGAGCCGGACCTGCACAGCAACATCGACATCGGTGAGCGCAAGGCACGCACCACACCGACCGCGATCGGTTCCTCGGTGGAGTACTTCAACGCCTATCCGCTGGTGCATTCCGAAGGCGTGTACGAAGGCTCGCGCGAGGTCGATCCGGACAAGCGCGTGTTCATCCTCTCGCGTGCCTACTTCGCCGGCCAGCAGCGCGCCGGTGCGGCGTTCTGGAGCGGTGACATCGTGCCGCGCTGGGACGACATGCGTGAGCAGATCTCCGGCCTGGTCAATGCCTCGATGGCCGGTGCGCCGAACGTCAGCTTCGACATCGGAGGCTTCTCGCCTGAGCAGCGCTTCATCGACAAGGACCCGGCGCACCTGCCGGAGTGGCGCGAGATGAGCCTGCGCTGGTTCCAGTACGGCGCCTTCGTGCCGGTGTTCCGCCTGCACGGCCAGTTCCCGTACCGCGAGATCTGGGAAATCGCCCCGGAAGGCTCGGCGCACTACAACAGCTTCGTCCACTACCTGAAGCTGCGTTACACGCTGCTGCCTTACATCTACACCCTCGCCGGTGATACCTGGCAGAAGGACGGCACCATCCTGCGCGCGATGGCGATGGACTTCCCGGCCGACCCCAAGGTGCGTGACATCGCCGACCAGTACCTGTTCGGCCCGGCCTTCCTGGTTGCGCCGGTGACCGAGTTCAAGGCCACCAGCCGCCAGGTCTACCTGCCGGCCGGCACCAGCTGGATCGACTTCAACACCGGCGAGCGTCATGCCGGTGGCCAGACCATCACCGCCGCCGCGCCGCTGGAGCGCAGCCCGCTGTTCGTGCGTGCCGGCTCCATCGTGCCGCGCACCGTGGTCCAGCAGTACGTCGACGAGCAGCCGAACGCGCCGGTCACCATCGAGGTCTATACCGGTGCCGACGGCAGCTTCTCGCTGTACGAGGACAACGGCCGCAACTACGGCTACGAGCGTGGCCAGTCCAGCCGCATCGCGCTGCAGTGGGACCAGGCCAAGGGCGTGCTGAGCATCGGTGCGCGCGAGGGCAGTTACCCGGGCATGCAGGACAAGCGCGAACTGCGCGTGCGCTGGGTCGATGGCCCGCGTGACGGCATCGGCACGCTGGAGCCCAAGGCCGATGTGGTGGTGCGTTACGACGGAAAGGCGCAGGCCATCACCCGTCCGGCTGCCCGCTGACAGCGACAGCCAAGTTCGGCATTATGGAAACCGGTGGACATTTGAGTCTGGGAGGGCCGGAATGAACGCTGCAAACGGTCCTGTCCCGGTCGTCGGGATGACCACTGAAAGCGCCGGGCTGGCACAGCCCGGCCGCCGTGCGCTGTTCAAGGGCGCGGCGGCCGCGTTGGCCGTCGGCAACCTGCCGCTGGCCGGCGTGCTGCAGGCGGCGACGTCGGAAGCCGCGGCGTCGGCCGCCGACCTGCTGTGGTACCGGCAGCCGGCGCGCAGCTGGGTGGAGGCCTTGCCGCTGGGCAATGGCCGGCTTGGTGCAATGGTGTTCGGTGGCGTCGCCAACGAGCGCCTGCAACTCAATGAAGACACGCTCTACGCCGGTGGCCCGTACAGCGCGGTCAACCCGCGTGCGCGCGACAGCGTGCAGCGCGTGCGTGAGCTGGTCTTCGCCGGTGACTATGCCGCCGCCGAGGCACTGGCCAACGAGACGCTGATCTCGCGGCCGGTCAAACAGATGCCGTACCAGCCGATGGGCAACCTGTGGCTGGAGTTCCATCGCCTGGAAGGCATCAGCGATTACCGCCGCGAGCTGGATCTGGATGCGGCCATTGCCTGCACCACGTTCCGCGCCGGTGCCGGCCTGCATCGCCGTGAGGTGTTCATCTCGCCGGTCGATCAATGCCTGGTGTTGCGCTACACCGTGGAAGACGGTGAGCCGATGGGCGGTTTCATCCGCACCGCCAACGAGCACGCAACCAGTACGACGGCCACCGACGATGGTTGGCTGGTCAGCGGCCACAACGTGTCGCGCGACGGTGTGCCCGGCACGCTGCGTTTTGCGTTCCGTGTGCAGGTGCGCCATGTTGGCGGCAAGCTGCGCATCAACACCGATCACATCGCCTTCGACGGCGTGCGTGAGCTGGAACTGCGCCTGGTCGCCGCTACCAGCTACCGCGCCTTCGATGACGTCGGCGGCGATCCGGAAGCGATCACAGCCGCACAGTTGTCCAAGGCCGCAGGCAGAAGCGCCGCGCAGCTGCGCGCCGATCACCTGGCCGAACACCAGCGCCTGTACCGGCGCATGCGCCTGGACCTGGGCCGCACTGGCGCCGCCGACAAGCCTACCGACGAACGCATCGCGGCTTTTGCCAGCGGTGATGATCCGGCACTGGTCGCGCTGTACCACGCCTATGCCCGTTACCTGTTGATCTGCAGCTCGCGTCCCGGCACCCAGCCGGCCAACCTGCAGGGCATCTGGAACGATCTGATGGACCCGCCGTGGGAGAGCAAGTACACGCTCAACATCAACACGCAGATGAACTACTGGCCGGCCGAAGCGGCGGCCTTGCCCGAATGCGTGGAGCCCTTGCAGCGGATGATCGGCGAACTGGCCCGCAGCGGCGCGCTCACCGCGCAGCAGATGTACGGCGTCGATGGCTGGGTGGTGCACAACAACACCGACCTGTGGCGCGTCAGTACGCCGCCCGATGGCGCGCAGTGGGCACTGTGGCCGACTGGCGGCGCGTGGCTGCTGCAACAGCTGTGGGACCGCTGGGACTATGGCCGCGACCCGGCTTACCTGCGCCAGGTCTGGCCGCTGTTCAAGGGCGCGGCGCTGTTCTTCGTCAACAGCCTGCAGCGCGATCCGAACACCGGCCACCAGGTCACGGTGCCGTCGATCTCGCCGGAGAACCAGCATCCGCACGGCGCGGCGATCTGCGCCGGGCCGACGATGGATGCGCAGCTGCTGCGCGACCTGTTTGGCCAATGCATCGAAGCCGCTCGCCTGCTCGATACCGATCACGCCTTCGCCGCACAACTGGACACGCTGCGTGCGCAGCTGCCGCCGAACCGGGTCGGCCGCGCCGGCCAATTGATGGAGTGGCAGCAGGATTGGGACATGCAGGCGCCGGAACTGCACCATCGCCACGTCTCGCATCTGTACGGCCTGCACCCGTCCAGCCAGATCAACCGCCGCGACAGTCCCGAGCTCAGCGCCGCCGCACGCCGCACCCTGGAACTGCGCGGTGACGAAGCGACCGGCTGGGGCATCGCCTGGCGCCTGAACCTGTGGGCGCGGCTGGGCGAAGGCCAGCGTTGCCTGCAGATCCTGCGCCTGCTGCTGGCACCGCAGCGCAGCTATCCAAACCTGTTCGACGCACATCCGCCGTTCCAGATAGACGGCAATTTCGGTGGCGCCGCCGGCATCGTCGAGATGCTGGTGCAGAGCTGGGGCGGGGCGGTGTTCCTGCTGCCTGCGCTGCCGGCCGAACTGGCGCAGGGCACCTTGCAGGGCGTGCGTGTGCGCAATGCCGGCGTGCTCGACCTGCAGTGGAGCGCTGGCAGCCTGCAGCAGGTCAGCCTGCTGGCCGAACGCGGCGGCGCCTTCAACCTCGTTTACCAAACCCACGAACTGAAACTGGACCTGCGTGCCGGCCAGCGCATCACCGCGCAGCTGCACGACGGTCAATGGAGTCTTGCATGAGTCACCTTGCTTCCCGTTGGTGCGCGGCATGAGCATCGTCGCCGGTATCGACGCGGGCACGCAGAGCCTGAAAGTCGTGGTCTACGACGCCGCACAACGGCAGTTGCTGGCCACGGCCAGCGCACCACTGCAGCTGCACAGTGCCGATGACGGCAGCCGCGAGCAGGATCCGGCAGCGTGGGTCGCGGCGATGGAGGATTGCTTCGCCCGCATCGACCCGCAGCTGCGCCAGCAGGTGCAGGCGCTGGCGGTGTCGGGCCAGCAGCATGGCTTCGTCGCGTTGGATGCGGACGGCAAGGTGCTGGCGCCGGCCAAGCTGTGGTGCGACACCAGCAGCAGCGCCGAATGCGCACGGATCATGGACGCGGCCGGCGGCGCGCAGCGCTGCATCGAACTGGCCGGCAACCCCATCCTTGCCGGCTACACCGCCTCCAAGCTGCCATGGACGGCCAAACACCGGCCGGATGCCTACGCGAAGCTGGCGCATATCCTGCTGCCGCACGACTACCTGAACTTCGTGCTGACCGGCCAGTACTACTGCGAGCACGGCGATGCCTCGGGCACCGGCTGGTTGGATGTGCGCACGCGCCAGTGGTCGCCAGAACTGCTGAAGGCGACCGACGCCAACCGCGATCTCGCTGCCTGCCTGCCGCCGCTGGTGGACGCCGATGCCCTGTTCGATATCGCGCCCGGAGCTGCAGCACGCCTGGGCTTGCCGGCCACGGTGAAGGTTGGCGCAGGCGGCGGTGACAACATGATGGCCGCGATCGGCACCGGCTGCGTTGCGCCGGGCAAGCTGGCGATGAGCCTGGGCACGTCGGGTACCTTGTTCGCCAGCTCCGATGTGCCGGTGGTGGATGCCGGTGGCGCATGGGCGGCGTTCTGTTCGTCCAGCGGCGGTTGGTTGCCGCTGATCTGCACGATGAACTGCACCGTGGTCACCGAGCAGGTGGCGCGCATGTTCGGCTTCAGCAGCCGCGACGGCGATGCGCACATCAATGCGGCCACGCCGGGCGCAGATGGGCTGGTGATGCTGCCCTTCCTCAATGGCGAGCGCACCCCCGACTTGCCGCTGGGCAAGGGCGTGCTGGCTGGCCTGGACGCCACCACCATGAACCCCTCGCACTTCTACCGCGCGGCGATGGAGGGGGCGACCTATGCACTGAAGTACGGCTTTGACGCCTTCGTCGGCGCCGGCATGCGCTTCGACCGCATCGTGCTGACCGGTGGCGGCAGCAACAGCGCTGCCTGGCGGCAGATGGTCGCCGATGTGTTCGGCCTGCCGGTGGAAGTGCCGCAGCAGTCCGAGGGCGCCGCATTCGGTGCCGCCCTGCAGGCGCTGTGGGCATTGCAGCGCAGCGCCGGCAACGACGCATCCCTGGCCACACTCGCGGCCACCCATGTAACCCCCGATGCCGCAGCCACTGCCACGCCCGACGGCGCGCGCAGCGCGGCCTATGCGCTGGCCTACCAGCGCTACCTGCAACACCTGCACGCCGTCATGCCGCTGTACCGCGGTTGATTCTTTCCCCGTAGTTTGTCGACACAGGAATTCGCACCATGAGCAAGCAGCCCTTCATCGGCGCCACCGAGTATTTCCCCGGCATCGGCCAGATCCCGTTCGAGGGTCGCGACTCGGACAACCCCTTGGCGTTCAAG
Organism: Stenotrophomonas sp. STEN029; assembly: GCF_056760015.1. NCBI lineage: Bacteria > Pseudomonadati > Pseudomonadota > Gammaproteobacteria > Lysobacterales > Lysobacteraceae > Stenotrophomonas > Stenotrophomonas sp. STEN029. The sequence continues at coordinate 54,078 of NZ_JBRREC010000007.1, forward strand.
GTCTATGACGCGGACAAGCTGGTCGGTGGCAAGAGCATGCGCGAGCACCTGCGCTTCGCTGCCTGCTACTGGCACACCTTCTGCAACGCCGGTGCCGATCCGTTCGGCCCGGGCACGCGCCGCTTCCCGTGGGAGAAAGGCGATGCCATGGCCACCGCCGAGGCCAAGGTCGATGCGGCGTTCGAGTTCTTCACCAAGCTCGGTGTGCCTTACTACTGCTTCCACGACGTCGACATGGCGCCGGACGCCGATGACATCGGTACCTACGAAAAGAATCTCAAGCACGTGGTGGCGCTGGCCAAGCAACGCCAGCAGGCCACCGGCACCAAGCTGCTGTGGGGCACCGCCAACCTGTTCTCGCACCCGCGTTACATGAACGGCGCGGCGACCAACCCGGATTTCAACGTGGTCAGCCGCGCCGCGGTGCAGGTCAAGGCTGCGCTGGAAGCCACGGTTGAACTGGGTGGCGAGCACTTCGTGTTCTGGGGTGGCCGCGAAGGGTATGCCAGCCTGCACAACACCAACATGAAGCGCGAGCTCGAGCATTTCGCACGCTTCCTTAGCGCCGCGCGCGACTACGGCCGTAGCATCGGCTTCACCGGCAAGTTCTTCATCGAACCCAAGCCAATGGAGCCGATGAAGCACCAGTACGATTTCGACTCGGCAACCGTCGCCGGCTTCCTCAAGGCCAATGGCCTGCAGGACGACTTCATGCTCAACATCGAGGCCAACCACGCCACGCTGTCCGGCCACACCTTCGAGCACGACCTGCAGGTCGCCTCCGATCACGGCCTGCTCGGCAGCATCGATGCCAACCGTGGCAACGCGCAGAACGGCTGGGACACCGACCAGTTCCCGACCGACCTGTACGACACCGTCGGCGCGATGCTGGTGGTGCTGCGCCAGGGCGGCCTGGTCGGCGGCCTGAACTTCGACGCCAAGCCGCGCCGCGAATCCACCGACATGGAAGACCTGTTCATTGCCCACATCGGTGGCATGGATGCGTTCGCACGCGGTCTGGAAGTGGCCCACGGCCTGCTCAATGATTCGCCGTGGGAACAGTGGCGCGCACAGCGTTACGCCAGCTTCGATGCCGGCGCCGGCAAGGACTTCGCCAGCGGCAAGCTGGGCCTGGCCGACCTGGCCAAGCTCGCGGCCGGCAACGGCGAACCGGTGCAGGCCAGCGGCAAGCAGGAGCGCTACGAGAACCTGCTCAACCAGTACCTGCTGCGCTGAGCACCAGGCCGACGACATAACCAGACAGAGAGGGTGAGGGGATGGGGCAGTCAGCAGCAAACAAGGAAAACACCGCGCTGATCGTATTGATCAGCGTGGTGGCGACGATAGGCGGGTTCCTGTTCGGCTTCGACAGTGGCGTGATCAACGGCACCGTCGATGGCCTGAAGCAGGCCTTTGGCTCCACCGAGGCGCAGCTGGGCTTTGAAGTGGCCTCGATGCTGCTGGGCTGTGCGATCGGCGCGTTCTTCGCCGGCCGTCTTGCCGATCGGCTGGGCCGACGCTCGGTGTTGATCATCTCGGCGGTGCTGTTCCTGCTGTCGGCCTTGGGTGCCGGCGGTGCGCACAGCTCGCTGGTGTTCATCGCCGCGCGCGTGGTCGGTGGGTTCGCGGTGGGTGCGGCCAGCGTGATGTCGCCGGCCTATATCGCCGAGGTTGCACCGGCGCGTTACCGCGGTCGGCTGGCCACGGTGCAGCAGATCGCGATCATCTCCGGCCTGTTCATCGCCTTCCTCAGCAACTACCTGCTGGCCAAGGCCGCTGGCGCCTCGACCGAGCCGCTGTGGGCCGGCCAGGCCGCATGGCGCTGGATGTTCTGGATGCAGGCGATCCCGTCGCTGCTGTTCCTGCTGCTGTTGCTGTTCATCCCGGAAAGCCCGCGCTTCCTGGTGGTCAAACGCCGCAAGGACGAAGCACTGGCCGTGCTGACCCGTCTGTTCGGTGCCGAGCAGGCGCAGGCCACGCTGGGCGAGATCGACGCGTCGTTGTCGCAGGACCACCACCGCCCGCAGTTGTCGGATCTGGTCGACAAGGCCACCCGCAAGATCCGCCCGATCGTCTGGGTGGGCATTGGCCTTGCGGTGTTCCAGCAGCTGGTAGGCATCAACGTGGTGTTCTATTACGGCGCGGTGCTGTGGCAGGCGGTGGGCTTCTCCGAGAGCGATGCGTTGCTGATCAATGTGTTGTCCGGCGCGCTCAGCATCGGTGCCTGCATCGTCACCGTGTTGTTGATCGACAAGATCGGTCGCAAGCCGCTGCTGTGGATCGGTTCCAGTGGCATGGCGGTATCGCTGGGACTGGTGGTCTACGCCTTCGCCAGCGGTTCGATGGTGGAAGGCCACCTGCAGCTGCCCGGCCACATGGGCACGCTGGCGCTGGTCGCGGCCAATGCATACGTGGTGTTTTTCAACGTGTCCTGGGGCCCGGTGATGTGGGTGATGCTGGGCGAGATGTTCCCCAACCAGATCCGTGGCTCGGCGCTGGCGGTTGCCGGTGCGGCGCAGTGGACGGCGAACTTCATCGTCACGGTGACCTTCCCGATGCTGCTGGCCGGCATTGGTCTGGCATCGACGTACAGCATCTACCTGGTGTCGGCGGTGATCTCGGTGTTCTTTGTTATCAAGTTCGTGCGTGAGACCAAGGGTCGTTCGCTCGAGCAGATGGAGGGTTGAGGATGATGACGTTTTCGACACGCCGCGTTGCCCTGGTTGGCGCGCTGGCAGTGGGTATCGCGGTGCTGGCCGGCTGCAACAGCGGCGACAACGGTGCACCGCAGGCGGCCACGGCCGATGCCGCGTATGACGGCACGATCCATCCGGAACAGTGGCCGGTGGTGGAATGGCCGCTGGCGGAAGATCCGGCGCTGGAAAAGCGCGTCAACGATCTGCTGGCGACGATGACGCTGGAGGAGAAGGTCGGCCAGCTGGTGCAGGGTGACCTGGCCAGCATCACCCCGGACGACGTGCGCAAGTACAGGTTGGGCTCGATCCTGGCCGGTGGCAGCTCCGACCCGGGTGGCAAGTACAACGCACCGGCCAAGGACTGGCTGCAGGTTGCCGATGACTTCTGGGCCGCGTCGATGGATACCAGCGGTGGCGGCAAGGCGATTCCACTGCTGTTCGGTATCGATGCGATGCACGGCCAGAGCAACGTGGTGGGCGCGACGCTGTTCCCGCACAACGTTGGCCTGGGTGCAACCCGCAACGTTGAACTGCAGCGCCGGATCGGCCAGATCACCGCCGCCGAAACCCGCGCCACCGGCATGGAGTGGGCGTTCGCGCCGACCGTGGCAGTGCCGCAGGACGTGCGCTGGGGCCGCGCCTATGAAGGCTATTCGGAGAACCCGCAGCTGGTGGCCGAGTTCGCCGCGGCGATGGTCGAAGGCCTGCAGGGCAAGGTCGGCACGCCGGACTTCCTCGACGACAAGCACGTGATGGTGTCGGTCAAGCATTTCGTCGGCGACGGCGGTACCACCGACGGCAAGGACCAGGGTGATACCGCGGTCAGCGAGGCCGAGCTGCGTGATGTCCACAGCGCCGGTTACGTCACCGCCATCAAGGCCGGTGCACAGTCGGTGATGGCTTCGTTCAACAGCTTCCACGGGGTCAAGATGCACGGCCACAAGCCGCTGCTGACCGACGTGCTGAAGGGCCGCATGAACTACGGCGGCTTCGTGGTCGGCGACTGGAATGGCCATGGCCAGATTCCCGGTTGCAGCACCACCGATTGCCCGGCCACCTATGACGCCGGCCTGGACATGGCGATGGCCACCGACAGCTGGAAGGGCATGTACGAGTCCACCGTCGCCGCGGTGAAGTCGGGCAAGCTCTCGACCGAGCGCCTGGATGACGCCGTGCGTCGCGTGCTGCGGGTGAAGTTCCGCATGAACCTGTTCGATGCGCCCAAGCCTTCGGCGCGTGCATTGGGCGGCAAGTTTGAACTGCTGGGTGCAGCCGAACACCGCGCGGTGGCTCGTCAGGCCGTGCGCGAATCGCTGGTGCTGTTGAAGAACAACAACGGCATCCTGCCGCTGCGCGCCGACCAGAAGGTGCTGGTGGCCGGTGATGGCGCCGATAACATCGGCAAGCAGGCCGGTGGCTGGACCTTGAACTGGCAGGGCACCGGCACCACCCGTGCCGACTTCCCCAACGCCGACACCATCTGGGAAGGCCTGCAGCGTGAAGTCAGTGCTGCTGGTGGCAGCGCCGAGCTGGCGGTCGATGGCAAGTACAAGTCCAAGCCGGATGTGGCGGTGGTGGTGTTCGGCGAAGAGCCTTATGCCGAATTCCAGGGTGACATCCCCAACCTGCTGTACAAGCCGGGCAACGATGCCGACCTGGAACTGCTCAAGCGCCTGAAGAGTGAAGGCATTCCGGTGGTGGCGGTGTTCATCAGCGGTCGTCCGCTGTGGATGAACCGCGAGATCAATGCTTCCGACGCCTTCGTCGCGGCTTGGTTGCCGGGTTCGGAAGGCGCGGGTATCGCCGATGTGCTGCTGCGCAAGGCCGATGGCAGCGTCAACCACGACTTCAAGGGCAAGCTCAGCTTCTCCTGGCCGCGCACCGCGATTGACTCGGCGGTCAACAAGCCGGGTCACAACCCGCTGTACAAGTTCGGCCACGGCCTGAGCTATGCCGACAAGGGAGATGTGGCAGCGCTGCCGGAAGACTCCGGCGTGAGCGGTGAGCAGGCCGGCAGCGGCGTGTACTTCGCCAAGGGCCGTCCTTCGCTGGGCCTGTCGCTGCAGCTGTCCAGTGCATCGCAGCCGGACATGCCGGCCACCACCGTGCCGACCGTACTGGCTGACGGCACCTTGAGGATGACCGCGGTCGATCACAAGGCGCAGGAAGACGCACGCCGCCTGCAGTGGTCGGGCACGGCACTGGCAAAGTTCGCCTTGATTGCCGCCACGCCCATTGACGTCACCCGCGAGAGCAACGGCGACGTGCAGCTGCAGTTGACGCTGCGCCGCGACAGCGCGGTATCGGCACCGTTGACGGTGGGTGTGGGTTGCGGTGCGGGTTGTGCGGCCAAGGTCGACCTGCAAGCCACCTTGTCGGCCATTCCGGCTGGCAAGTGGGTCAGCGTTGGCGTACCGCTCAAGTGCTTTGCCGCTGCGGGTGCGGATCTGTCCAGGATCCAACGTACCACTGAGCTGGAAACGGCTGCCGTTGCGGATATTTCGGTATCACGGATCGCTCTTGGCGCTGCCGGTGAGGCCGAGGTAAACGTAGACTGCGCAACACGCTGAAACAGCGAAAGCGCCGGTACGGGAGGGTGCCGGCGCACCTGATGATGTGGCCCGTTGGGGTCGGTAGCGAAAGGGCGCAGGGATGACAGCCCGGTCGGTGCACAACAGGGAGTGATGAGATGGGTTTGGGTACGTTGGATATCGCGATCGTACTGGTCTACCTGGCCGGTATCTTCGTTCTTGCGCAATGGGTGTCGCGGGAGAAAGCCGGGCACAGCAAGGATGCCAAGGATTACTTCCTGGCCAGCAAGTCATTGCCGTGGTGGGCGATCGGCGCATCGTTGATCGCGGCGAATATTTCCGCCGAGCAGATCATCGGCATGTCCGGTTCGGGCTATGCGATCGGTCTGGCGGTGGCCTCGTATGAGTGGATGGCGGCGCTTACCCTGTTGATCGTCGGCAAGTGGTTCCTGCCGGTGTTCCTGCGCAACGGCATCTACACCATGCCGCAGTTCCTGGAACAGCGTTATGGCAGCCGCATCCGCACGGTGATGGCGGTGTTCTGGCTGGGCCTGTACGTGTTCGTCAACGTCACTTCGATCCTGTGGCTGGGCGCGGTGGCGGTCAACCAGGTCACCGGCATCGACCAGATGACCGCGGTGGTGCTGATCGGCGTGTTCGCGCTGCTGTACCAGTTGTACGGCGGACTGAAGGCCGTCGCGCTTACCGATATCGTGCAGGTCACGCTGCTGGTGCTCGGCGGCCTGTTCGTCGCAGGGCTGACCTTGAACCAGCTCGGCGATGGTGCCGGCATCGTCGCCGGCTTCAACAAACTGTGGCAGGCGCAGCCGGGTCACTTCGAGATGATCCTCAGCAAGGACAACCCCTTCTACAAGGACCTGCCTGGTCTGAGCGTGCTGCTCGGCGGCCTGTGGATCATGAACATCAGCTACTGGGGCTTCAACCAGTACATCATCCAGCGTGCGCTGGCGGCCAAGAGCATCGGTGAAGCACAGAAGGGCGTGTTGTTTGCTGCGTTCCTGAAGCTGTTGATGCCGGTGATCGTGGTATTGCCGGGTATCGCCGCGGTGATGCTGGCGCCGAACCTGGACAAGCCGGACCAGGCCTATCCGACGATGATGCGGATGCTGCCGACCGGTGTGCTCGGCCTGGTGTTTGCCGCGCTGGTGGCGGCCATCGTTGCCTCGCTGGCATCGAAGATCAATTCGGTGGCGACGATTTTTACCTTGGATTTTTACGCCAAACGCAATCCCGAAGCGGATCAGACCAAGCTGGTGCGTGTGGGCCGTATCGCTGCGGTGTTGGCGGTGGTGCTGGGTATTCTCACCGCCAAGCCCTTGCTGGGCAGCTTCGACCAGGCCTTCCAGTACATCCAGGAGTACACCGGCTTCTTCACCCCGGGCATCGTGGTGATCTTCATGCTGGGCCTGTTCTGGAAACGAGCCAACGAGGCTGGTGCACTGTCGGCGGCGATTGGTTCGTTCGTGTTGTCGATCGTGTTGAAGCTGGCCTGGCCGGCATTGCCCTTCATCGACCGCGTCGGCCTGGTGTTCCTGCTGGCGTTGGCCTTGGCGATAGGCGTATCACTGTTGACGCCGGCGGCGCCCGAGAAGGACATCATCGACACCCGTGACGTGGATTACCGCACGGGCGGTGTGTTTAACATCGGCTCGGTGGCGGTGATCGCGATCCTGGTCGCGCTGTACGCGGCGTTCTGGTGATCTGAGCTTGAGCCCCTCTCCCTCCGGGAGAGGGGTTGGGGAGAGGGTGAGGTGCGAAGCATCTTGTAGAAGCCAGAAGCAGAAGCAGTAGCTAGAGGCAGAAGCGCAAGGGCAAAAGCTCAAAGGCAAAAGCTCAAAGACAAAAGCTCAAAGACAAAAGCTCAAAGACAAAAGCTTCCCCTCATCCGCCCCTTCGGGGCACCTTCTCCCGCAGGCGGGAGAAGGGATGCAAAGCAAAGCAAGGCAAGGCAGGGCAAAGCAGAGCTGGAAATGCGTCAGTTGCAGCTGACCACGAGCGGAGTGCATTCCCTTCTCCCGCCAGCGGGAGAAGGTGCCCCGAAGGGGCGGATGAGGGAGCTTTTGGCTCTTGGCACCGACCACACCCCGGCCGCGATGCACTTACCCGTGCCACCAATCAAAACCGCAACAATCAATCCAAGACTTGCAGGTTCACTGCTTGGCAGCAGGCTCCACGCTGGCAACCCACGCATCAATCTCACCCGCCTTGAACGGCCCAAGCTTCTGCTTGAGCACGCGCCCCTGTGCATCAACCAATACGCTGTATGGCAGCAGCCCCTGCGAATTGCCCAGCTTGACGCTGGCATCCTGCGGCCCCGGCGTTTCGATCACGATCGGGTAATACACCGGCACGTTGCCAAGGAAATCCAGCACCGCTTCCGGCGTGTCCAAGGCCAAGCCCACCACCTGCGGTCCAGTGTCCGCATGACGCGCAGCAAAGCGCGCCAACTCGGGCATCTCCTCGATGCAGGGCGCACACCAGCTGGCCCACACATTGATCAACAGCGGCTTGCCCTTGAACTGCTCCGGGAACTTCACCGGCATGCCATCCAGGTCGGGCAGGGTGAATGAAGGCATCAGTTCGCCGACACGCACACCCTGCACCGGCGTCGCCGATTTCAGCGGTGCAGAGGGCGTGCTCATCGACGGCAGTGGCGGTGTGACCGGGCGGCTCAGCCATGCACCGGCCGACAGCCCGGCTGCGGCCGCGATACCTGCCACCCACCACGCGGCGCGGCGCATCAGCGTGCCGCGCGCAGCAGCGCTTCTTCAGCGATGGATTGGGTCAGTACGGTCGGCAGCACGCGCGGCGGTGCCCCCGGTCCATACACCACATACAGCGGCACACCGACCGCCTTGTGCTGCTCGAGGAAGGCGCTGATCTGCGGATCCACATTGGTCCAGTCACCGCGCATGTACACCGCGTTGACCCGCTTGAGCGTGTCACGGAACTTGTCGCGGTCCAGCACGTTGCGTTCGTTGGCCTTGCAGGTGACACACCAGTCAGCGGTCATGTTGACGAACACCACGCGGTTGTCGGCGCGCAGGCGGTCCAGCATCTGTGGCGAATAGGACACCGTGCCTTCGCTGGCGATGGCAGCGCCCGGCGGCGGCAGGCGGGTCACGCCCCACACCGGCACCAGCGCCAGCAGCGCGATCACCGCGCCCAGCACCATGCCGATCCGACGGCTATGCCAGCGGCTGCGTTCAAACCACCACAGGCCCAGCGCCAGCAGGGTCAGGCCGACCAGCATCAGGCCCATCGCATCGATGCCCCGCTGCTTGCCCAGCACCCACAACAGCCAGATGGCAGTGAGGTACATCGGGAAGGCCATCACGTGCTTGAAGGTTTCCATCCATGCGCCCGGCTTGGGCAGCCGCTCGGCCAGCGCTGGTACAAAACCAATCAGCAGGAACGGCAGTGCCAGACCCAGCCCCAATGCCAGGAACACAAGCATCGCCAAGGCCGGCGGTGCGGTGAAGGCGTAGGCCAAGGCAGGACCCATGAACGGTGCGATGCAGGGGCTGGCGACCACGCAGGCCAGCACGCCGGTGAAAAAATCACCGCTGGGGCCGCTGCGACTGGCGAGGCTCTGGCCCAGTTGGCCGGCATTGCCGCCCAGGGTGAACAGCCCGGACAGGCTCAGGCCAACGACGAACATCAGGTACACCAGCGCGGCGATGAACCACGGGTGCTGCAACTGGAAGCCCCAGCCGGCTGCCTGGCCGGCAGCGCGCAGTGCCAGCACCAGGCCACCAATCGCGGCAAACGCAACCAGCACGCCTGCCGTGTACCAAAGTGCGTGGCTGCGCGCGCGCTGGCGGCTCTCGCCACTCTGTGCAACGCCCAGCACCTTCAGCGACAGAATCGGCAGGACGCAGGGCATCAGATTGAGGATCAGGCCGCCAGCCAGCGCCAGCAGCAGAACCCACAGCAGCGAACCGTTGCCGGCGGTATCGGCGGGCGGTTGGCTGCGGCGGGTATTGTCGGCGGACGCATCGGGCGCGGCTTCGGCCAGGCTGGCGGCCGCAGCAGCCGGACGCACCACCAGCGGCTGCGGTGCCGGCGGGTTGGCCGGGTCGATCAGCGGCATCGGCGGGACTTCGCCCTTCTTGCCGGCCGGCAACGGCTGGATCACCAAGGGGGCAACTGCCAGTTCTTCTTTTTCCTTCGACGAGATCTTGCCGGCGGGCAGCGACAGCCGCACCCGGCGGGTCATCGGTGGATAGCAGATACCGTCGGTCTGGCAGCCCTGGAACGTGACAACCAGGGTGGCCGGCGTGGCGTCGGGCTTGTCGCGGCGCAATGGCAGCGGTACATCGACCTGGTCGAAATAGACCACCACGTTGCCGAAATGCTCGTCGCGGTAGGGCTTGCCGGCGGGCCATTGTGGGCGGCCGGCGCGCACGCCATCGGCGCCTTCCAGTGCCAGCGAGGTGCGGTCGCGGTACAGGTAATAGCCCGGTGCCGGCGAGAAGCGCAGCAGCAGGCGGTTGCCGTTGTCGACGATGGCCTCGAAGCCGAAGGCCTTTTCCGAGGGCAGCGGCAGGCCCTGCACGGCGGGCGCGCCGGGCAGGCTGAGGCCGCCACCGTTGTTGCCGGCGAGCGGGTTGAAGATGGGTGCGGAAGACGGTGCAGCGGCTGCAGCCGCGGGCGCGGCGCCGCTTGCTGCGGGCAGTCTTACTTCGATGTTGCGCTTTTGCGGCGGGTAGCACACGCCGGCATCGGCACAGCCCTGGTAGCGGACTTCGAGGGTGACGCTGGTGGCGCCCGCGTCGGCGGTACCCGGCAGGACCGCGCGCAGCTGGCGATGGTAGGTCTCCACATCGCCAAAGAATTCGTCGTGCTTCTTCTCGCCCTGTGGCATCTGCAGCGCGCCGGCAGTGAAGCCGGGGCCGGCTTTGACACTGGTGCGGTGATGGTAGAGGTAATAGCCCGGGGCGATGTCCCAGCGCAGCTCGATGCGGTCGCGGCTGAGAGCCTCGGCACGCAGGGCAAAGGCCTGGTCTACCGGTAGCAGGTCTTTCTCATTGATGGCCAGCGCCGGCAGGGCGGCCAGGGTAAGCAGGCAGAAAGCGGCAAATTGTCGCAACAGCATCATTAATTATGTTTCCTCCCGGGTCTGCGCCCGGATCCAGTCCAGATACGCCGGCAGGCCGGCGCTGGGGGAGATCGCCACGATCTCCGGCAATTCATAAGGGTGGTGCAACCTGATCGCGGCGCTCAACGCATCCAACCGATCAGCACAGGTTTTTATAACAAGCTGAATCTCTTCAGCTTGTTCAATCTGCTCCTGCCAGCGGTACACAGACCGCATCGCAGGCAACAAGTTCACGCAGGCAGCCAAACGCTGCTCCACCAGATGGTGAGCCAAGGCCTGCGCGGTTTGTTCGTCGGGGCAGGTGCAGAAGACCAGTCTTACGTCCATCGAGCCATTGTGGCAGAAGCGCTTGAGGCGTTTTCGGATGGAAGTGTTGACATCGTTGTCATCAATTGTATATTGCGGCCGGTCACAGTTTCACGCGGTTTTCATCTGATGCCAGATGGAGGCCAATTCCTACGAAGGTTCTTGTCACGGCGGATGCAGGTGTTCGCAGGGCTCTACAGGGGGGCATATGCAGCAACACAAAAACCGGGGCTTCACGCTGATCGAGCTGATGATCGTCGTGGCCATTATTGCCATCCTGGCCGGCATCGCCATGCCGCTGTACTCGGACTACGTTCTGCGCAGCAAGCTCCGTACAGCGCAGAGCGATTTGATGGCGTTGTCCAGTACGGTCGAGAATTTCCGCCAGCGCACACTGGGCTACCCGGCCAGTGACGCGGCAGCCAAGAAGGGCTGGAATGCGGCGACCAAAGCTGGCCAGTTCACCTATAGCTATACCGCCACCAACAGTGGTTATGAGCTCAAGGCGGTCGCCGGCAGCGCGTTGGGCAAGGCCAGTGGCTGCACGCTCAAGCTCGATTCGGACAACAGCCGCACGGTGTCCGGTAACTGTGCCGGCGTGAGTGACTGGCCATGAGCCGCCGCGCCACGGGTTTTTCACTGATCGAATTGATGGTGACCCTGGCGGTGATGGCGGTGCTGGCCTTGGCAGGCATGCCGTTCACGCTGCAGTGGATCGACAGCAACCGGCAGATGCAGGCACGCAACCTGCTGTGGGAGGCCGTGTCGCAGACCCGCTCGCTGGCCTTGCGCAATCCGGAGCACGTCACCGGTGCGGCTGTTTCGGCACGTCTGCAGCACAGTGGTCGCAGCCTGCAGATATTGCGTGGCGCTGGCAACGAAGTGTTGTGGCAGGGCGAGTTGCCGCGCGGTGGCGAGTATCGCCTGACCGGCGCCGATGACTATGCCGATGCAGACGAGCTGCAAGCCTCGGGCGCGCTGATGTCCTGCGTGGCCTTCGACAACCGTGGCCAGCGCCTGCCGGGCGCGGCGAGCTGCAGCAGCGCAGCCACCCATTCGCGTATCGCCATTGGCATGAACAGCCAGGAACCGCTCTATGTCGATCTGCTTTGACCCGCGACGCCGGCAGCGCGGCGACATCATGCTCGAGGCTCTGGTCGGGGTGTTGATCACCAGCATCATCGGCGCCGGTCTGGCCCATGTAATGGCCAATGTGATGAACAACCAGCGCGATGCCAAGGTCGAAAACCTGGTGGTTGAGCGTCTGCGCGACAGTCTGCAGACCCAGGGCGTGGGCTTGTGCGGCAGTGGCACGCTGGAGATCGGCATGCCCAACGGCGAGTCCAGGAGCGCTGCGGTCAGCTGCGAGGCCGCCACCGCAACGGTAGCCATGGCGGGTATTGCACGCACCGTGGAGGCACCACAGCGGGTGGACCTGACGGTCGCCGCGACCGATCTCGGCAGCAAGGGCGCCAACGAAAACGATCCCGATCTGCTGGTGTCGACGAAGCAATGAACATGCATGCACGCACTGCCACCCGGATCGGCCGCCGGCAGCAAGGCGGCCAGAGCCTGATCAGCATGCTGGTAGGGCTGCTGATCTCGCTGATCACCATTGCCGCGATGATGACGCTGTATAAGACCATGGTGGAGGTTTCCGCGAACGCATCGCGTTCTGCATTGCGCGATGGGCAGGTGTCGGCGGCGTTGTTGTCGGCGCAGATCGAGCTGCAGGGCGCTGGCTTTGGTGTGCCGGCCGCCGACAGCTTGACCAGCAAGCTGCATGTTCGCGACGCAGGCAAGGAGTTGGTGTGGCGCTACAAGGCCGAGCTGACCGCCAGCGGCTACGTCTGTTCGGGCCTGCGGTTGGTCGACGGTGAGGGTCTGTACCGCTTTACCCCCAAGGCCTGCAGCGATGCCCAAGCTGCTACATGGAAAAGCGATGAGCAGCACCTGCTTGCTGGTAGTGCGGCCTTCTTCACTCCCATGCAGAAAGATGGCAGCGCCTTTGCCTCCGGTGAGCAGGAAGTCGGTGCGATGAGCCTGGCGCCAGGCTATGTGTTTTCGCTCAAGGGTGAGCGTCAATGCCTCCCATACATGCAGCAGGATTTCAGCACCACGCCTGCTGCAGCGGTTGGCCAGCAACTGGCCTTGGAACGCAGCGACGCCAGCAGCCATCTGTTCTTGGCCTGCCTGCCCAATCTAGCAGTGACCATCTGATGCACAGGGGACGTGTTGGCATGGACAGGAATCGTTTTTCCGCTTTCAAACGGCAGCGTGGCGTTGCCACGCTGCTGATCGTGTTGATGGTCGGACTGGCGGTTTCGGTCACGGTTGCCGCGACCATCTACTCGCTGCGCGGCACCCAGTCGCAGCAGCTCACCACGCATTCGGCCACGGCTGCACAGGCGGCGGCATGGCGCGGTGTCGAAGCACTGCGGCTGTACCTGCTGCAGGTTGATACCAGCGTATGGCCGGGCTGGGTAGGCAATGATGCCAAGCCAGTCAGCGGGCTTGAAGCGCTGGGCGTGCGCGCTGCAACGGTGACATCGATCGAGGTTACCGGCAGCGACCACTACCGGGTCAGTGCCCAGGTCATTGGCACCGCGGGTGTCGGCAGTGCCTTGACCACAGCCACCGTCGAAGTGATCTATGACGTGGTACCGGGAAATGGCACCCCTGGCATTCCGCCGGTATGCGCGTCGATGCCGAAGGCGCCGATGGTGTTCAACGGCAACCTGGATTACAGCGGCGGCAAGCTCGACGTCACCAATGCGGTGGATTACGAGAACATCGTGGTAGCCGGCAACCTGACGATTGGCGGTGGTTCGACCGCGCGCATCTCCGGTTGCGTCAAGGGCGATGTGTCATTGAGCGGCGGTGGCATCACCGACAACGGTCATCTGTATTCGGAAGGCACCATCCGCATCAACGGCATGGGCAATCCCAATGGAACCACGCTGTGGGCACGCAATGTCGAGATCGGCAGTGGTGTCAGCGGTGGCAACTACACCGCGATCAAGGCTGGCGCCTATGCGGTTGGCGTTTACTCCGGCACCGCGCTGATCGGCACCGCCGAAGTCGGCGGCCACCTGATTGCGTCCACAGTAACCGGCGGCACGCCGTGGGTGACGGGTACTGTTGCGCCGCTCCACAGCGGCCACGCAGTGATCACCTTGGCCGACCAGAGCCAGTTCCTGCTGGATTTCAGCAAGCAGGACAGCGCCGGCGCGCCGCTGTTGAAGGTCGATGCAACGACCGGCTTGGTAACCGGTGCGGCCGCTGCCGAGCGTTTGAAGGGTGCGGACAGTGTCAGCCTGCCGGATGCGCTGAGCTTCCGCTCCACCCGTATTGCCGGCGGCACCGTTGGCTTGGCAACACTCACGGTGGGCCAGTTGTGGGGCTACAACGTCACCGTGTCGGGTTGGAGCGGCAAGTACGAGACACTCTGGGCCAGCGGAAACATCGCAATGACATCGGGCACGGTGAAGAATCTGCTCGGTGGCGGTGACATGACGGTCAACCAGGTTTCGGTCAGCGGTTCGGGCCGGCTCGCTGGCAACCTCAACATGCCGGTGAACAACGTGCAGACCAGGCAGGCTGGCACCAGTCCAGGTCTGCCCGGCATCCCGTACTGCGAAGCGCGGGTCAAACCGGTGGATGCCGACAACTTCCTGGCCATGGCCAACTACGCCTTCAGCACGGTTGATGGCGCCGCGCAGTTGACCATCCGCAATGTAAAGCGTGCCAATGGTGATTCCATCGACGGGGTGTATCCGCTGAACAATCCCAGCCCAGCGCAACTGGCGATCCTGCAGGAGCTGATGACCTGCAACTACACCAATGAGAAGGGCTGCCTGAAGGCCAGGCAGCGCGATGGCAGCTGGTTGCTGCACGGGGTCAGCAAGATGCCGGCGGGCGTGCTGTGGTTTGACCAGTCGGTGAAGATCGACGGTACCAGTACCGATTTCCTCAATACCGTGGTGGTGCGTGGTTGTGACGACCCGAGCCAGGCTACCTGTGGCGGCAACGTCACCCTTACCACTGCCGGCCATCGCGACCTGATCGCGCCGAACTTCGCCGGTGCGGCCAAGGTCTGTGGCGGCGACTTCTATCCGACCAACCTGTGCGCCAGCCGCACGCAGCTGGTGGAGTGGGAAGGGCAGGGGCCTGATGGCAAGCCGCAGACCTACCAGGGCCTGCCGATTGCCAACACCACCGTGATCGCCGAAGGCGCTGCCGACATCGCGGGCTGGGAGCTGCGTGGCAGCGTGATGCTGGGCAAGCAGCTGTCGACCAGTGGTGCCACCGTCACCATCCACGGCAGCTTGACGGTAGGCAGCAACCAGACCGCCGATACCAAGATATCCGCCGGCGGCATCGCGGTTGATGTTCCCAGCGGTGGTGGCCTGAACCTGCTCCCGGTGTGCAGCACCGGCAGCGGTGGGCTGCCGGCAAGCCCTGCCAGCGCCTCGGTGCAGTGGTCGCGGTACCTCTGATATTCCAAAAAAGTAGTTCAGCCCGCGGTCTGGGCGGCTCTCTCTCTTGATATGGCGTGCCCCGAAATCCCCCGGGACGCGCCATTTTTTTTCGGCGTGAACGGTGCCCGATCCCCGCGATCATACGGCGCCGTTCGTGGCGGAGCTTCAGATGCCGAAACCGGCAGGGGCGGAGGTGATGCAGGCGGCCCGCAGTCCGTGGCGTATTCGGGACTGCGGCGGTGGGGCAGGTGGCACGATTGCCGCCGGCGCCCGCAGGGGCAGTTACCAGACCCTGCCAGCCGGGATGATCATTTTTCCGGCCTGCCCTTGAAAGGCCCCCAGCCAGCCCCATCTCCCAAACAAGCCCGCACGACGGGTCTTTTTACGCGTGATGCCGACGTCCCCCTGTTTCCCAGTCGGTGTCGCCGGAATTTCAGGCCAATCAATTACTTAAGAGGTCCTTCATGAGCATCAAGCCGCTTCACGACCGCGTTGTGGTCAAGCCGATCGAAGCCGACGAAATCTCCGCCGGCGGCATCCTGATCCCGGATTCGGCCAAGGAAAAGTCCACCAAGGGTGAAGTCGTGGCCGTGGGCCCGGGCAAGCCGCTGGACAACGGTTCGGTGCGTACCCCGTCGCTGAAGGTTGGCGACAAGGTCATTTACGGCCAGTACGCCGGTTCGTCCTACAAGGCCGAAGGCGTCGAGTACAAGGTGCTGCGCGAAGACGACGTGCTTGCCGTCATCGGCTGAGCTGCCGCGCCACCTGTTCCTGTAAACCCCCTTTCCCGATAAAAGCAGCCGAGCTCGGCTCGGCTCTACTCAGAGGTAATCGCAATGGCTGCCAAGGATATTCGTTTCGGTGAAGACGCCCGTTCGCGCATGGTGCGCGGCGTCAACGTTCTCGCCAATGCCGTCAAGGCAACCCTGGGCCCGAAGGGCCGCAACGTCGTGCTCGAGAAGAGCTTCGGCGCCCCGACCATCACCAAGGACGGCGTGTCCGTCGCCAAGGAAATCGAACTGGCTGACAAGTTCGAGAACATGGGCGCGCAGATGGTGAAGGAAGTTGCTTCGCGCACCAATGACGACGCTGGCGACGGCACCACCACCGCCACCGTGCTGGCCCAGGCCCTGATCCGCGAAGGCGCCAAGGCCGTTGCCGCCGGCATGAACCCGATGGATCTGAAGCGCGGTATCGACAAGGCCGTGATCGCCGCCGTCGCCGAGCTGAAGAACATCTCCAAGCCCACCGCTGACGACAAGGCCATCGCCCAGGTCGGCACCATTTCGGCCAACTCCGACGAGTCGATCGGCAACATCATCGCCGAAGCGATGAAGAAGGTCGGCAAGGAAGGCGTGATCACCGTTGAGGAAGGCTCGGGCCTGGAAAACGAGCTGGACGTCGTCGAGGGCATGCAGTTCGACCGCGGCTACCTGTCCCCGTACTTCATCAACAACCAGCAGTCGCAGACCGCTGACCTGGATGACCCGTACATCCTGCTGCACGACAAGAAGATCTCCAACGTGCGTGACCTGCTGCCGGTGCTGGAAGGCGTCGCCAAGGCAGGCAAGCCGCTGTTGATCATCGCCGAGGACATCGAAGGCGAAGCGCTGGCTACCCTGGTGGTCAACACCATCCGTGGCATCGTCAAGGTCGTGGCCGTCAAGGCACCGGGCTTCGGCGACCGTCGCAAGGCGATGCTGGAAGACATGGCCGTGCTGACCGGCGGCACCGTGATCTCCGAAGAAGTTGGCCTGTCGCTGGAAAAGGCCACCATCAAGGACCTGGGCCGCGCCAAGAAGGTGCAGGTCTCCAAGGAAAACACCACCGTCATCGACGGCGCTGGCGATACCGCTGCCATCGAATCGCGCGTCAAGCAGATCAAGACCCAGATCGAAGAAACCTCTTCGGACTACGATCGCGAGAAGCTGCAGGAACGCGTTGCCAAGCTGGCCGGCGGCGTTGCCGTGATCAAGGTCGGTGCATCGACCGAAATCGAAATGAAGGAAAAGAAGGACCGCGTTGACGACGCCCTGCACGCTACCCGCGCAGCCGTCGAAGAAGGCGTGGTCCCGGGCGGCGGCGTCGCCCTGGTGCGCGCTGTCTCCGCTCTGGCCGGTCTGAAGGGCAACAACGAAGACCAGAACCACGGCATCCAGATCGCCCTGCGCGCGATGGAAGCCCCGCTGCGCGAAATCGTTGCCAACGCCGGTGAAGAGCCGTCGGTCATCGTCAACAAGGTCAAGGAAGGCACCGGCAGCTTCGGCTACAACGCTGCGTCCGGCGAATTCGGCGACATGCTGGAATTCGGCATCCTGGACCCGACCAAGGTGACCCGTTCGGCACTGCAGAACGCAGCCTCGATCGCTGGCCTGATGATCACCACCGAAGCCATGGTTGCCGAAGCTCCGAAGAAGGACGAGCCGGCAATGGGCGGCGCCGGTGGCATGGGCGGCATGGGTGGCATGGGCGGCATGGACTTCTAAGTCCACCGCAGCCTCACCGCTGCCTGTAGTACGCAAAACCCCGCCGAAAGGCGGGGTTTTGTTTTGTTGCTCCCTCCATTGCGCCGAAAGCGGAGGGGAGGGTTGGGGAGGGGGAGCTCTGCGGCCTTTCAAGCAACACCAGCTTCGCGACTCACGCCTCTCCCACAACACCGGCACTATCTCTGGGCGCGGGCCCATTGCACGATGCTGCTGGCTGGCATGGCGCCAGACTGCCGCGCAATCTCGCGACCACCCAGGATCAGCACCATCGTCGGAATGCTGCGGATGGCATAGCGGGTGGCGATGGCCGGCTCCGCTTCCGTATCCAGTTTGCCCAGGCGCATACGTGGCTCCAGCTGCACGGCGGCCTTGGCGAACTCCGGTGCCATCTGCCGGCACGGGCCGCACCAGCTGGCCCAGAAATCCACCAGCAAAGGGATCTGCGAACGGTTGGCGTGTGCTTCAAACGCGCTCGCGTTCAAGACCATCGGCGCTGCGGCAAACAAGGCCTGATGGCAGCGGCCGCATGACGGTGCCTGGCTCAGGCGAGCGGCAGGGACGCGGTTTACGGCGTTGCAATGCGGGCAGGCAATCTGCAGCAGTTCGGAACTGGTGTCGTTCATCGGAATGACTTTGTGCGTTGAATCAGTTGTCAGTATCGCTGCCACGACGAGCCGATTGTCCAGCTACCTGTGGAACGCGCATTTCCGCGCGGGATGAACAATTGCAGCGCATACATTGCGGCAATCCACGGTTCATATGCGCGCAGTCGCGGTGTCAAACGGGCTCATTCATTTGAGCTCCGGCAGATGTCGCTGATCGATTCAACAGCTGCTTGAAAGGCCGAATGACGAGCTGCTGTTGCCCACTCGCCAAGGCTGAACCTGTCGACGCTCCCGGTCTGTTGCCGCTGAAACTGTCGCATCGCACAAAAAACCGTGTTATCAATGCTGCCCATGAACGCAGCCCGCGCCAGCTTTTACTTTTGGTATTACTTTCCCAAGCCGCTGGCGGAGGAAGGACTGCGCTTACCCTGAAGAAACTTTCAGATGCATTCCCGAAAAGCCGCCAGCGAACCTGGCGGCTTTTTTCATGCCGCCACGCTGGGGCCAAACCATTCACCGCTTTGAACTGGAGACCCCCATGCCCCCCCATACCGACGATCTGCGCATCCGCAAACTTGAACCCCTGACCTCGCCGGCGCAGCTGCTGGCGCTGCTGCCCTGTGACGAGGAAGCCTCGCAGACCGTGGCCGACGCCCGTGCCTCGTTGCACAGCATCCTGCACGGCCAGGACGACCGCCTGGCGGTTGTCGTGGGCCCGTGCTCGATCCACGACCCGATTGCGGCGATGGAATACGCCCAGCGCCTGCGTCCGCTGCGCGATGCGCTGGCCGGCGAGCTTGAGATCGTGATGCGTGTGTACTTCGAGAAGCCGCGCACCACGGTGGGCTGGAAGGGCCTGATCAATGACCCGGACCTGGACGGCAGCTTCAACATCAACAAGGGCCTGCGCGTTGCGCGTGGTCTACTGCGTGACATCAACCGCCTCGGCCTGCCGGCTGGCGTGGAGTTCCTGGACGTGATCTCGCCGCAGTACATCGCCGATCTGGTGGCCTGGGGCGCGATTGGTGCGCGTACCACCGAAAGCCAGGTGCACCGCGAGCTGGCTTCGGGCCTGTCGTGCCCGGTTGGCTTCAAGAACGGCACCACCGGCGATGTGAAGATCGCTGCCGATGCGGTCGGCGCGGCCTCGCACCCGCACCACTTCCTGTCTGTGACCAAGGAGGGCGGCACCGCCATCGTGGCCACGCGCGGCAACCCGGATTGCCATGTGATCCTGCGCGGCGGCAAGACCCCGAACTACGACGCCGCCAGCGTGCAGGCCGCCAGCGACGTGCTGGCCAAGTCGCAGCTGCCGGCGCGGTTGATGATCGACGCCAGCCACGCCAACAGCAGCAAGAAGCCGGAGAACCAGCCGAAGGTAGTCGATGACATTGCCAGCCAGCTGGAAGCCGGCGAGCAGCGCGTGGTCGGGGTGATGATTGAAAGCCATCTGGTGGCCGGCCGCCAGGACCTGGTCGAAGGCCAGCCGCTGGTCTACGGCCAGAGCATTACCGACGGCTGCATCGATTGGGACAGCACCGTGCAGGTGCTGGAGCGTCTGGCCGAGGCAGTGCGTGCACGCCGCCGCGCCCAGCTGGAGGCGGCGGCCTGAGGATTCCGTGACAGTTTCACTGGCGCACATCGGGCTGTCCAAGTAGTTTACGCGGCGGGAGGCGGTAGGCCTCCCGCCTGCTTTGGAGACAGGGGGAGCACCGTCTCCGGCAGGAAGCCTATGAATCACCGCTCCATGGAGAAGGAACTGATGCGTACCCGTATGTGCACCGTGGCATTGGCGATGATGCTGGTCCCGTCGCTGGCGCTGGCCAAGAAGGAAGTTTTTGATTCGGGCAGTGGCTGCCTGCAGAACCTGTCGGTGGCCGGTGGCTTCACCAGCGGCAAGCAATTCCTGGCTTCGACCGACCATGAAGGTGTCAGTTACGCCGACGCGTTCGCCAAGACCGTTGCTGCGATCGAAGCCGAAGGCATGGTCGGGATTTACCCGAACGAGACCACCGGCTACATCGCCGCCGAGAATCCGGTCCGTGGCGGCGGCGGTTCTACCGTTCCGTTGCGCACCACCGTGCGTCGCCAGCCTGACGGCAGCGTCCGCGTCGAAGTGCGTTTCAGCATCAAGGGTGGCCAGATGACCTCCAACAAGGCGGTTGGCGAAGGTCTGTGCAAGATTGCCGACGCAGCCAGCCTGTAAGCCGGGGCAGGGCCAGGTGAAGGGGCTGTGGTTTCTGTATCTGCTGGAGTGCCGTGACGGCAGCTATTACGCGGGTATCAGTACTGATGTGCAGGCCCGTTTCCTGGCCCATGTTGCCGGCAAGGGCGCGCGTTATACCCGCGCGCACCCGCCGCTGCGGGTGCTGGCCAGCCGCGCCTATGCCGACCGCTCGGCCGCGTCCCGCGCCGAATGGCAGATCAAGCAGCTGCCGCGTGAGCGCAAGCTGGCCTGGCTGGAACGGACAGAAGATTGAGGTAGAGTCGCACCTGTAGCCGCGGCAGCTAGCGGCTTCCAACGTCCGGTCATCCGGGCAACAGCCACGCATGCGGCGGCGGTAGCAGGGCGGCAGCGTGCCGGCATCATCCTCAAGCGGGGTATTGCAATGGCAGGTTGGTACGAGTTGGACAAGAGCAGCGACGGTCAGTTCTATTTCGTGCTCAAGGCAGGCAACGCTGAGGTCATCCTGACCAGCGAGCGTTACACCACGCGCGCCGGCGCGGAGAATGGCATCGCCTCGGTGCAGAAGAACAGCCCGGATGAGGCGCATTACGAGCGCAAGACCGCCAGCGACGGTCGCTACCATTTCAATCTGAAAGCGGCCAACCACCAGGTGATCGGTAGCAGCCAGATGTATGCCTCGCAGGCTGCGCGTGAAGCCGGCATCACCAGCGTCAAGGGCAATGGCCCCAGTACCACGATCAAGGACAAGACGGCGTAGCGGTGTTGCAGCTGTTGTAATGAAAAACCCCGGGAAAACCGGGGGTTTTCAGTTGTAGTGCCGCGGGGAGCGAAGGCGCCCGATACAGTAAGAGTCAGCAAAGAACCCCGAAAAAGGAGACCACAAAAAAGAGGACGGAAACAA
>NZ_JBRREC010000008.1:0-74926 GCF_056760015.1 Stenotrophomonas sp. STEN029
GGTTTCCCTCGAGTTTTGTCCGCCGCGGAAGGAGTCAGTGGGAAACCCGACTCTGACCCCGGTTTTAAAGCCGGTCTTAACTCCATCCCGGACAAGGTACGCATAGCGGCCTATCAAACGCTGCATCGTGCAGTGCTGGCAGGCCTGCCAACCCAGATTGGTCATCGCACCGACAAGGGCGACTTCCAGGCGCCGCGTCAGCGTCGCTTCCATTTGTTCCCGGGTTCGGCCCTGGCCAAGCGGCCGCCGCCATGGGTGCTCAGTGCCACGTTGTTGGATACGGCGCGCGTCTGGGGCATGACCAATGCCTCGATCGAGCCGGATTGGGTGATCGCCGAGTTGCCGCATCTGCTGGCGCGCAAGCACTTCGATCCGCATTGGTCGCGTGCCCAGGGGCAGGTGCTGGCCTCGGAACAGATCAGCCTGTTCGGGCTGGTGCTGGCACCGAAAAAGCCGGTGCATTACGGCAGGATCAATCCAGGCGAAGCGCACGACATCTTCGTGCGGCAGGCGCTGGTCACCGGTGAGATCAATACCCGCGCCGGTTTTGTCGCCGACAACATGAAGCTGCTGGAGCAGGCGCGCGAAGAGGAAGCCAAGCTGCGCCGTGCCGGTATCGTTGCCGACGAGGATTGGCAGGCGCGCTGGTACCTGGATCGGGTGCCATCGCATATCCATTCGGCCAATCTGCTCGATGGCTGGTGGAAAGCTTTATCGCCGGAACAGCGCCGCAGCTTGCACTGGTCACTGACCGATCTGTTGCCGGGCGAGGGCAGTGAGCAGGATCGCTATCCGAAGTATTTCCCGTTGGGCGATGCACGGTTGGCCATGCACTACCGCTTCGAGCCGGGTAGCGAGGAGGATGGCGTCACCCTCGATGTGCCGTTGCACCTGCTCAATGCGCTGGACCCGGCGCGCCTGTCATGGCTTGCCCCCGGCTTTGTCGCCGACAAGGCCTCGGCCCTGATCCGCAGCCTGCCCAAGGCGATGCGCCGCAATTATGTGCCGGCGCCGGACTTTGGCCGTGCGTTTGCGGAAGCCTGGGCGCAGCCGTCGGCTGACGACATCCGTGGTGAGCTGGCGCGCTTCCTGTCCAAGGCTACCGGGGCGATGGTTGCTGCGACGGACTTTGATGTGGACGCATTGGATCCGCACCTGCGCATGAACCTGCGTTTGTTTGAAGCAGCATCTGGTAGCGCAACACGCGGCAAATCGGCTGGCGCTGGCGAGAAGGACGGGATGAAGCTGCTCGCCATGTCACGTGACCTGGATGCACTGCGTGCCCGCTTCGGCGAGCGCGCTGGTAACGCGTTTGCTGCACGTGCAGGCGCGGCCCTGGCTGCTGAGGGGCTGCGCGAATTTCCAGCCACCGCCATTCCCGAGCAGGTTCCGGGTGAAGCCGGGGTGCCGGCCTATCCTGCGCTGGTCGATACCGGCGAGGCCGCTGCGCTGCGCATCTTCGCCGACAAGAGTGAAGCTGCGCTTGCGCATCCGCAAGGCGTCCGCCGCCTGCTGGAGATCGCCTTGGCCGACAAGCTCAAGCAGGCACGCAAACAGCTGCCTGTGTCGCCCAAGACAGGCTTGCTTTATGCGTCCATCGAGTCGCAGGAGCGGCTGCGTGGCGATCTGGTCGATGCGGCGGTAAACGCGGTGTTGGCCGATGGCTTGGAAGCGATACGCACACCGGAAGCCTTCCAGCAGCGCTGTGCCGACGCTGGCAAGCGCCTGTTCGGCGAAGCGATGGAGCGGCTCAAGCTGGCCGAAAGCATCCTCGGTCTGACCGGTGAGTTGAAGCCACAACTGGAGTCACCGTTGATGGGCTGGGCACGCGGCAACCTGGACGACATGCAGGCGCAGCTGGCCGGTCTGGTGCATGCGGGCTTCCTGCGCGAGACACCAGCCGATGCGCTGGCGCAGTTCCCGCGTTACTTGAAGGCGATGATCCTGCGTGCCGAACGCGCCAAGCGTGATCCGCCGCGTGACCAAGCACGCATGCTGGAGCTCAAACCCTTCGTTGATGCCTTGCAGGAAGCGCGTGTGCAGGGACTGGCGCAGCGACCGCAGTGGGCGGCCCTGCGCTGGGACATCGAGGAGCTGCGGGTATCGCTGTTCGCCCAGGAGCTGGGCTTCCGTTCCGGTATCTCGGCCAAGAAGCTGGCGCAGCGGGTGGCAGCACTGCGCGGCTGAGCGCGGCTGCGTTCAGCGCGCGACCGCCGCTCCCGGACGGTGCTGCTGGACGCAGGCGCGACGGGCGGTATTCATCTGCGCGTGGGCGCTGGCATGTTCGCGGCTGATGGCCTGACGGAAGGTTGCCATCCGTTCCCGCAAGGCCTTGCTGCGTTGCGCGTCCTCGGCTGCAGCGAGCTGTTCGCTGAGCACGCCCATCTGCTGCTGCAGGGTGCCGACACGATCATTGGATGAGCCATAGATGGACGCTGTGGCGGTACTGATGCAGCTGCGCTCGGCTTCGCGGGCTTCTGCCAGCTCCCTGCTATCGATTGGCGCCGGGGGCGCATCGCCCTCGTTGCCACTGCTGCCTTCGCTGGCTTCCGACTGTTGCGGTGCGGGGGCGGAAACGGGTGTGTCACGCAGCTTCATCGGTTCGGCGCGGGCATCGCAGGGATGCTCGGAATACACGGTTTCGCCGGATTTGCCTTTGCATTTGTACACCTGGGCCGCCGCGCTGGCAGGCAGTAGCAGCAACAGCAGGGTCAGAACGAATACACGCATGGCGAAGGCAGGCTCACAGAGTGGAGAACATGGAAATACCTGCCCAGGCAGATGCGGCCGGGGCGGGGCAGGAGCGCTTACTTGGTGCGCCGGACCTTGGCGCGGGTGTTGAGGCCATCGATCTGTAGATACCACACGTTCATCAGGCCGGGGGTGATACGCACCATCGGGCTTTGCTTGTGCACGCCGCCGGCACGCGCATCATCGGTCTGTTCCCAGATCTGGCCGTTGTCCAGGGTGTACTGACGGCCCTTGCCGAAGCCACGGAACTCACCTTCCAGGTTTGCCTGGATGGGGTCCTTGGAACCGAAATCGAAAAAGCCGCGGTTCTTGACGATCACTTCCTGGCGGCCTTCTTCGCGCGCCTGTTCCACGGCGACACTGGCAGCCTGTGCCACCTTGCCCTGCAACCAGTTGTTGAGCGTGACCAGCTCCTCGGGGCTGAGCTTGTTCAAGCCGGCGGCGTCGAATTCGGCAGCGGACATCTGCTGTTGCAGATCCCCCTGCACCACGCGCTGGGCGTGTGCATCGGTGAATGGGTACGACGACAGAGCGGTGGCGGCAAGCAGGACAGCAAGGCGGGGCAGCTTCATGAACATTGTTCCCAGAGAGGGTGGGCGCTAGTGTAGGGGCATCCGACCGTAATTGAATGCTGTGAACAGTTCCCCCACCCCCGGCCTGGAAGCGCTGCTGCAGCGCGCCTCAACCCGTGCCCTGTCCGAGCCGCTGCGCCAGGCCTTGCTGGCCTGCTGGCAGCAAGCGGACACGGATGTGTCGCCGCGCCTGTCCTGGCCGGTACTTGCCGATACCCTGGACTCGCTGGCGCTGCTGTCCGCCGACGAAAGTGTGATCGTCGCCGCCCTGCTGTTTGATTTGCCCGGGTTGCGCGCGCGCGTGGCCGAGCTGCCGCTGGGGCCAAGTACCACGGCGGTGACCGGGCTGCTGGACGGGCAGGAGGCTGCGGACCAGGTGTGGGCGCTGCATGCCGGGCGCGAAGCCGGCCGCAACAGCGAAGGCCTGCGCCGGCTGCTGCTGGCGATCATCCATGACCTGCGGGTGGTGCCCATCCTGCTGTCCCGGCAGTTGGCCTGCATGCGTGCGGCCGACAAACTGCCGGCCGAGGAGCGTCGTGCGCTGGCCCAGCTGACCCGCGATATCCACGCGCCGTTGGCCAACCGGCTGGGTATCTGGCAGTTGAAGTGGGAGCTGGAGGATCTGGCATTCCGCTTCCTCGAACCGGACACCTACCGCCATATCGCCCGCGAGGTGGACGAAACCCGCATCGCCCGTGAGCGCTATGTCGAGGCGGTGAAGAAGAAACTGTCGGCTGCCCTGGCCGAGCAGGGCATCGGCGCTGAAGTCAGCGGCCGGCCCAAGCACATCTACAGCATCTGGCGGAAAATGCAGAAGAAGCAGCTGGCCTTCGAGCAGCTGTATGACCTGCGCGCGGTGCGGGTGATGGTCGATGACGTTGGCGCCTGCTACGCCACACTCGGCGTGGTGCATGCGCTGTGGACGCCGATTCCCAGTGAGTTCGACGATTACATCGCGCGCCCCAAGGCCAATGACTATCGCTCGCTGCACACCGCGGTGATCGGCCCGGAAGGTCGCACCATCGAAGTGCAGATCCGCACCCACGAAATGCATGCGCAGGCCGAACTGGGCGTGGCCGCGCACTGGAAGTACAAGGAAGGCGGCAAGGGCGCGGAGAAGGCCTTCGATCGCAAGATCACCTGGATGCGGCAGTTGCTGGAGCAGGCCCAGGAGCCCGGTAGTGCGGATGATCTGGCCGGCGCGCTGGATGCCGAGCTGATCGAGGACCGGGTCTATGCGCTCAGCCCCAAAGGCGAGGTGATGGACCTGCCGGCGGGCGCCACGCCGCTGGATTTCGCCTACCACGTGCACACCATGGTCGGGCACCGTTGCCGCGGCGCCAAGATCAACGGCCGCATCGTGCCGCTGACCTACCGCCTGCGCAGCGGCGACCGCGTCGAGATCCTCACCGGCAAGGAAGCTGACCCCCGGCGCGACTGGCTGCTGGTGTCCAATGGTTTCCTGGCCAGCGGGCGTTCGCGCGAAAAGGTCCGCAACTGGTTCCACAAGCTCGACCGTGCCCGCAATGTGCAGGCCGGCCGTGAGCTTCTGGACCGTGAATTGAAGCGATTGGGCCTGCAGCATTCGGACCTGATGGTGGCGGCGCGCAAGTTCCACGCCGACAGCGTCGACGATCTGTACATCCAGGTTGCGCTGGGCGATACCGGACCCAACCAGGTCAGCCGCGCGCTGCTGGAGGCCGAAAAAGCCGCCTCGCAACCGGCAGCACCGGTACTGCCAAGGCCGACTGCGCGCCGTGGCAGCATCGGCAAGTCCGATTTCACCGTGCAGGGCGTGGGCAATCTGCTGGTGCAGTTGGCGCGTTGCTGCCAACCGGTGGCCGGTGAGCCGATCACCGGCTACCTCACCCGCACCCGTGGTGTCACCGTGCATCGCATGGACTGCGCGTCGCTGGCGCGCTTGTCGGCCGCCCATCCGGAACGGGTATTGCCGGTCGAATGGGGACGTACCGGCACCGGCTATGAGGTGGATGTGATGGTGCGCGCGGTTGACCGCCGCTGGCTGTTGAAGGACATCACCAACCTGATCGCGCAGGAGGATGCCTATGTGCTGGAGATCAACAGCGACAACCTGCGCGAGAGCGGACGCATCCAATTGCGCCTGCGCTTGAAGGTGAGTGACTACGGCCAGCTGTCCACCCTGCTTGGAAAACTCGATGCCTTGCCCGGCGTAGACGATGCGCGAAGGCTGGGATAGGTAAGCTTGGCGCATGGAGAACTGGCGTCAGCGCGGCCAACAGGGATTGGAGACATTCGGCGACAAGCTGCGGCTGTACGGGCGCTGGTGGGTGGCGCGTGGCTGGAACAGCCCGCGTGCCTGGCGTTCGATCGCCATCGGCGTAGCCGCCTTGGCACTGCTATTGGCGTTGTTCCGGCAGCCGCTGGCCGACTGGTTGTGGCCGGAAACCAAGATCCAGCAACTGCTCGATGACGGCCGCCAGGCGCTGCGCGAGGGGCGTTTGAGCGCCGCCGACGGGCGCGGGGCACGTGAACTGTTTGAAGCCGCCGCCGCGCTGGACCCGGACCGCAGCGATGTGCGCAACGCGCTGGTGCAGACCGCGCAGGCAGCGCTTGCACAGGCGCGCGCACAGTTGGCGGCAGGCGATCGCGAGGCGGCTGCGGCCAGCCTGGCGCTGGCGCGGCAACTGCAGGCACCTTCCGCCGAGATTGATCTGCTCGCGGCCAGGCTGCAGCAGGCGGTGCGCGGGCATGACGGCATCGAGCAGCTGTTGCAGCAGGCCGAGGCCGCGCAGGCGCAGGGCCGTCTGGATGATGCGGCCGACGCGGCCTTGCCGCTGTACCAGCGTGTGCTGGCGCTGCAGCCGGACAAGATGCAGGCGCTGGAAGGACGTGACGAGGTGCTCTCCGACCTGTTGACCCAGGCCACGCGGGCGGCGGATCGCGGTGATCTGGCTGCAGCGGCGGCCTTGCTGCAGCGGGTGGAGCACTATGACGCCGGTCATGCCAATCTGCCGGGGGTCAAGGCGGTCATGAATGCCGCGCTGGAACAGCGTCGGCAGCAGGGCGAGCGTGACCTGGCGCGCGGCCGCCTGCAGCGCGCAGCCACTGCTTTCCAGCAGGTGCTGGCAGCAGGCGAGGACCCGGTCGCCCGCCAGGGGCTGCAGCGCATCGCCCATGCGCAGGTGCAGGAAGCATTGCGCCTGGCTGCGGATTTTCAGTTTGAAGCGGCTGAACGCGCGCTCCAGCACGCGCGTGAACTGGCGCCGGACAGCGCCGAACTGAGCCCTGCCGAACAGGTGCTGCAACGCGCGCGTCAGGCCCGGCAGTCGATGGAGGCTCCGGTTGCCGGCGCCGAGCGCGAACGCCGCTTGAAGGCGCTGCTCAAACAACTCGACGAAGCCGAGGCCCGCCAGCAATGGTTGTTGCCGCCGGGCAGCAGCGCCTACGACCGGTTCAAGGCAGCACAGGCGCTGGCACCGCAGGACCCGCGGGTCAAACGCGCGGCGGCGAGGATACTTCCGGCCGCGCGCACCTGCCTGGACGACAACCTGCGCGGCAATCGCCTGCGTGCAGCACGTACCTGCCTGGATGCCTGGCAGGCGCTTGCCCCGACTGATCCTGCATTGGCACCGGCGCGGCGACGGCTGGCGCAGCGCTGGATCGCGGTTGGCAGCGAGCGTTTGGGAGGCGGCGACACCGCCTTTGCACAGCAGGCGCTGCTGCAGGCACGTGAGATCGATCCGGCGACGCCGGAAATTGCCGGCTTCAGCGAGCGGGTCCGCAACGCCCTGCGTTGATGGCAGCGAGCAGGCCCGCCACGCGATCCCGGTAGTGCCGAGCCATGCTCGGCTGAGGCTTTCCCGGTAAAGTCTCAGCGCAGCATGGCTGCGCTCTACAAAACCGCGCTCGATGATCCAGATTCTGGCCCTCAGCGGGCGACCACGCGCAGCACCTGCGCAAGCTTCTTGACCGCGGCTTCGAGCTCACCGGGCGTATGCGCGGCGAATCCCATCAGGAAGCCGGCGCTGGCGGACTCGCGGGACGCATGCAGGCCGCTCAGCCCAAGCAGATCGATCCCGGCGCGGCGCGCTGCATCGATGGCCTGCTGCTCGGGTATATCGCGGATGAAGACGCAGGGCATCTGCATGCCGCCATCGGGCACGCGCGGCTCCACGAAATCCTTCAGATGTCGGCGCACCAGCCTAGCCAACACATCGCGGCGCTCGCAATAGATCGCGCGCATGGCCCGCACATGCGCACCGAAATGCCCGCCTTCCATGAAACGCGCCAGTGTCAGCTGCGGAATTGGTGCGCTATGTCCGTCCAGCAAGGTGCGCGCGATGGTCATCGGCGCAACCAGCTCGGTCGGCAATACCATGAAGCCGATGCGCAGGCCGGGGAACAGCGACTTGGTGAAGGTGCCGATGTAGATGGTGCGCTGGTGCGCATCCAATCCCTGCACGCAGGCCATTGGTCTGCCTGCGTAATGGAACTCGCTGTCGTAGTCGTCTTCGATGATCCAGGCCTGATGTCGCCTGGCCCATTCGATGATCTGCAGGCGTCGTTCCAGCGCCAGCGTCGCGCCGCTGGGGAACTGGTGCGAGGGTGTCAGGAACACCGCCCGTGCGCGCTGCTGCGCGTCGCGCAGCAGGTCCACACGCATGCCATCGACATCCACGGGTATGGGCGCGCAGTCCAGCCCGGCAGCATCAAACGCCTTGCGCGCACCGTGATAGGCGGGGTCCTCGATGAAGATTTGCTCGCCGGGATCGAGCAGCACGCTGGCACACAGGGTCAATGCCTGCTGTGAGCTGGTCACCACCAGCACCCGCTCCGGGCTGGCGTGGGCGCCGCGTTCCAGGTTGACGTAGTCGGCGATTGCCTTGCGCAGCGGCGGCATGCCTTGTGGCGGGCTATGCAACAGGGCAGCGCTGCCCCATTCCTTCAGCACCTGGCGTTGTAGTCGCTCCCAGATCGCCAAGGGGAAGTTGCGGGTTTCCGGCACGCCGGGAACGAATGCGCGCGGCGCAAGGAACTCACGCACCCCGCCATTGCGGTGCATGGCAGCGCCGCGCTGACTCAGCCGCAATGGTTGTTGCATGGAGCTGCTGCGGTGTGCGGTGCCGCGTCCACCCAGGCGGCGCGCACCCTCTGCGACGAAGCTGCCGCTGCCAACCCGGCGTTCAATGAAACCCTCGGCATGCAACTGGCCATAAGCCGCTTCCACCGTGTCGCGCGATACGCCCAGCGAGGCAGCAAGGGCGCGTGAAGCCGGCAACGGTCTGCTCGCATCCAGGGCGCCGTCGAGGATCAGCTGGCGTACCGCGCGCTGGATGCGGACATGCAGTGGCAGGCTCCGCTGTGCCGGGTCGACGACCCAGGCCTTCACCGATTCAAGTTGTGCGTGCCTGAACAATTGGTCTGGCCTATGTGCAGAAAGTGGCGGGATCAATCAGGCCATTCTAGGCCTATAAAAACGGACCCGCCGCGCCGGCGTCCACCAGGAGTTCGAACTTCGCCATGCCGTCTGCCGCTGCTTCCTTCCGGGCCGCGCGCCCGGCTGACCTGATCCATCCCATCGTTGCCGGGCTGGTCTCGGTCATCGTCAACTACGGTGGCACCTTCATCCTGGTATTCCAGGCGGCCAAGGTGGCCGGGCTCAGCCCCGAGCTGACCGCGTCCTGGGTGTGGTCGCTGTCGATTGGCGTTGGGGTCAGCGGGCTGCTGCTGAGCTGGCTGAGTCGTGCGCCGATCATCACCGCGTGGTCCACGCCTGCCGCAGCCTTTCTGGTAACGGCGCTGGCGACAACGCCGTACAACGAAGCGATCGGTGCTTACCTGATTTCAGCCGCTGCCTTCGTGGTGCTGGGCCTGTCAGGCTGGTTCGACCGGCTGATCCGATTGATTCCTGCCGGGGTGGCCGCCGGCCTGCTGGCCGGCATCCTGGTGCAGTTCGGCACGCGTGCGTTTGCCGGGCTTGCCGTTGATCCGCTGCTCGCAGGCTTGTTGATCGTGGCCTATCTGTTGCTGAAGCGCGTCAGTGCGCGCTATGCCATTGTCGGCATCTTGCTGCTGGGGTTGGCGTTCCTGTGGCTGCAGGGCCGGCTGGATCTGTCGGCGGTGTCTCTGCAGCTGGCCAAACCGGTTCTGACAACGCCCGTGTTCTCGCTCAATGCGCTGCTCAGCGTGGCGCTGCCGTTGTTCCTGATCACCCTGACCGGCCAATACATGCCCGGCATGCTGGTACTGCGCAACGACGGCTTCAAGACCAGCGCCAATCCAATCGTGGCGGTCACCGGACTCGGTTCCCTGCTGATGGCGCCGTTCGGTTCGCATGCTTTCAATATCGCTGCGATAACCGCCGCAATCGCAACCGGCCGCGAAGCGCATGAAGACCCTTCGCGGCGTTGGATTGCCGGGGTTGCCGCGGGCCTGTGCTACATCCTGGTCGGGGTGTTTGGGGTGACCTTGGCCGCGGTGTTCATGGCACTGCCGGCGACCTTTATTGCCACCCTGGCCGGGCTGGCACTGCTGGGCACGATAGGCGGCAGCCTGGCCACGGCGCTGGCCGAGCCGCGCACGCGCGAAGCGGCGCTGATCACCTTCCTGGCGGCAGCCGCCAACATCACCTTGCTCGGCATCGGTGGCGCATTCTGGGGTTTGCTTATCGGTTTGGTGGCGCATGCCCTGTTGCATGGGCGCTGGTCGCCGAGAAGCCAGCCAGCCCACGGCCACGCCAACAAACAGGAGCAGGCCAATGGCTGATTCGCCATCCACCCAGACCCGGCACGCGCAACATGGGCGCTACCCGCAGGCGGCGACGGTGGAGGATTTTCGCCACAACCTGGCCGCGGTGCGCGCGCGCATGGACGCCGCCTGCCTGCGCGTTGGTCGTGATCCGGCGCAGGTGCGCCTGTTGCCGGTCAGCAAAACCAAACCCGAAGCCAGCCTGCGCCTGGCCCATGCCGCCGGCTGCCGCGTGCTGGGCGAAAACAAAGTGCAGGAGGCTGCGGGCAAATGGCAGGCAATGCAGGATCTGGATGACCTGCAATGGTCGATCATCGGTCATATGCAGACCAACAAGGCAAAACTCGTTGCGCGCTTCGCCAGCGAGTTCCAGGCGTTGGACAGCCTGCGCCTGGCCGAGGCGTTGGAACGTCGGCTACAGGTTGAAGGCCGCTCGCTGGATGTCTATGTGCAGGTCAATACCTCGGGCGAGGCCAGTAAATACGGGCTGGCGCCGGATGCGGTGGCCGCGTATGTGCAGGCGCTGGGTGCCTATCCGGCGTTGCGCGTGCGTGGCCTGATGACGCTGGCGGTGTTCTCGGCCGAGGCCGCGCGCGTGCGCCGCTGCTTCGTGCAGCTGCGCGAACTGCGCGATCGATTGCGCCAGGAGACAGCGGTTGGTGATTCGTTGAATGAATTGTCGATGGGCATGTCGGGCGACTTCGAGATCGCGATAGAGGAGGGTGCCACCGTGGTGCGCGTCGGCCAAGCGATATTCGGTGCGCGGCCGCTTCCAGACAGCTACTACTGGCCAAGTGACGGCGTGGCTGCGGAGGCAGGGCAATGAAGACTGCCCTCGCCATACGCCATCTGCATTTCGAAGACCTTGGCGCCTTGCGGCCGCTGTTGCACGAACGTGGCTACAGCGTGCGTTATCTGGAGGCAGCCAGCGATGATCTGCACATTCAGGAGGAGCCCGACCTGCTGGTCGTGCTCGGCGGGCCGATAGCTGCATTCGACGAGCGCGAGTATCCATTTCTGCTTGATGAGCTGGCGTTGATCCAGCGGCAACTGCAGCGCGGGCTGCCGCTGTTGGGTATATGCCTCGGTGCGCAGCTGATCGCACGCGCGCTGGGTGCGGAGGTTGCCAGCATGGGGCTGAAAGAGATCGGCTTCGCACCGTTGACGCTGACCGCGCAGGGCAGGGCTTCTGCGTTGGCTGGCCTGGAGCAGGTGCCGGTGCTGCATTGGCACGGCGACCGCTTTGAGATTCCCGAGGGAGCTACGCCTCTGGCCGGGACCGCGTTGTGCGCGAATCAAGCATTCAGCGTCGGTGAGCATGTGCTCGCGCTGCAGTGCCATCTGGAGGCGCAGCCGCAGCAGATCGAACAGTGGCTGGTCGGACATGCCTGTGAGCTTGCTCAGGCCGGTATCGATCCTTGTGTATTGCGCAGGCAGGCCGAGGCCGCGGCACCGAGCTTGCCATTGGCAGCGCGGGCTGTATTTGGCACTTGGCTGGATGCGCTGCCAAGCCGGTAGCGGAGTCGAGTATTCCACCGAACAACTCAAGCACAGGAGCAACTGCCATGTATGACACATCCAACGATCTGGCCGATTTCGACCCCGAGCTGGCGTCGGCGCTGGCGGCCGAACAGCAGCGCTAGCATGATCACGTCGAACTGATCGCCTCGGAGAACTATGCCAGTCCGCTGGTGATGGCGATCCAGGATTCGGTGTTCACCAACAAGTATGCCGAGGGCTACCCTGGCAAGCGCTATTACAGCGGCTGCGAGAACGTGGACGTGGCCGAGCGGCTGGCGCTGGAACGAGTCAAGCAGCTGTTCAACTGCGACTACGCCAATGTGCAGCCGCATGCCGGTGCACAGGCCAATGCGGCGGTGTTCCTGGCGTTGGCCAATCCGGGTGACACGGTGATGGGAATGAACCTGGCGCAGGGCGGACATCTGACCCACGGCAACCCATCCAACTTTTCGGGCCGTCACTACCGCATCGTGCCGTACGGACTTGATCCTGCGAGTGGACTGATTGATTACGAGGAGATGGAACGCATCGCGATGCAGAGCAGGCCCAAGCTGCTCATCGGTGGCTTCTCGGCGTACTCGCGACACAAGGACTGGGCGCGCATGCGCGCGATTGCCGACAAGGCTGGTGCACTGTTGTGGGTGGACATGGCGCACGTGGCCGGGCTGGTTGCGGCTGGCGAGTATCCAGATCCGCTGCCACACGCACATGTGGTGACCAGCACCACCCACAAGACCCTGCGCGGGCCGCGCGGGGGCATCATTCTCAGTAAGGGGCAGGATGCGGACTTCAACAAGCGGCTGGACTCGGCGGTATTCCCAGGCATCCAGGGTGGGCCGCTGATGCATGTGATCGCGGCCAAGGCGATTGCCTTCAAGGAAGCGCTGCGGCCGGAGTTCAAGACCTACCAGCGGCGGGTGATAGCCAATGCACGGGCGATGGCGGCGGTGATGCAGCAGCGAGGTTACCGCATCGTTTCCGGCGGCACCGACAACCACCTGATGCTGATCGACCTGTCCAGCAAGCCGTTCACAGGCAAGGACGCGGACGCGGCGCTGGCCCGTGCCTGGATCACTACCAACAAGAACTCGGTGCCGAATGACCCGCGTTCGCCATTCGTGACCTCGGGCGTGCGCATCGGCACACCCGCGGTGACCACGCGCGGCTTTGGCATCGCCGAATGCGAACAGTTGGCCGGCCTGGTTGCCGACGTGCTCGACAGTTTGGACTCGAGCAGGCTCGATGAAGTGACCGGCGAGGTGCGTGAGCAGGTGTCAACCTTGTGCCAGCGCTATCCGGTGTATCGCTGAGCTCGATGGTTGTCCCGTCGACGATTGGGCAAACGTTGAGCGCTGTCGATCCGCACGCGTGCGCCGCGATCTGCGTGCGCACGCTTGAATCTGGTGTGATTGAACGAGTGACCTGCGCTATGGAGAGAAAAACACGCGCTGCACGGCCTGACGCGCCGCATCCATCGAGAAGTGTCTGGCGATATTGGCCAGACCGTTATCCGACAGGCGTTGCCATAGCGCCGCGTCGTCATACAGGCGCAGGACTGCGTCGGCAAAGGCCTGGCTGCCATCGGCAACCAGCACGTCCTGGCCGTCCTGCAGGTGCATGCCTTCCACGCCGCAGGTGGTGGCCACAACTGGCTGGCCGTGGGCCATGCTCAGGTTGACCTTGCCCTTGACCCCGGCGCCGAAGCGCAGCGGCGCCACCGCAACACGCATGCCGGTCATGAAGGGAACTACATCGGGCACATAGCCATGTACCTGCACGCCGGGGCTGCCAGCG
Organism: Stenotrophomonas sp. STEN029; assembly: GCF_056760015.1. Taxonomy (NCBI): domain Bacteria; kingdom Pseudomonadati; phylum Pseudomonadota; class Gammaproteobacteria; order Lysobacterales; family Lysobacteraceae; genus Stenotrophomonas; species Stenotrophomonas sp. STEN029. The sequence goes on from NZ_JBRREC010000008.1 coordinate 13,368, forward strand.
GCCAGTGCATGGATGCTGTCAGGTACATCGGCGCCGATGCAGTGGAATTGGATCTCCGGACGCTGGGCATGGATCAGCGGGAACACCTCGCCGATGAACCAGGTCATCGCATCCAGATTCGGTGGATGGCGGAAGCCGCCGACGAACACCAGATCATGCCGCTGTGCCCAGCCCTGGCCAGCGCCAGCGACTTCATGCAGATTGGAGATCAGCTCGACCTGCACCTGCGGTGCGTCGGTCACCAGTTGCTCTTTTTCGGCGGCGCTGACCAACAGGGTCACATCGGTGGTTGCCATCACCGCCAGCTCGCTGGCGCGGGTACGCTCTGCACTACGCAGCAGGCGCTGGTCGCGGGCCAGCTCGGCACCACGGCGCTCGCGCAGGTAGTGCAGGTCGACGGTATCGAACACGGTGCGTGCCTGCGGGGCAAACTGCTTCAGCAAGGGCAGGCATTCGTTGGCAACGTGGTAACGCACCAGCAGGACCACCGCGAAACGTTTGCCATTGTCGCGCAACCAGCTGCCCACGCCGGCGAGGAAGGGGGCGTGCCAGACCTCCACGCCTATTGCCTGCAGCGCTTGGCTGGCAGGGCTTGCGGGCTCACCGCGGGTGGGTAGGAACACCACATGCGCGCCTTCGTTCAGCAGCATGCGGATCAGGTTGAACTGGCGCAGCGAGGCCGAGTCGCGGTCAGGTTGTGGCAGGCACTCATCGATGATCAGGATCTGCCGCTGGCGCCGATGCAACAAGGCAGGGGATGGCACGCTGCCGGGTGCGGGCTGCGCTGCAAGTGCATCCTGCCAGTTGGCGGCGAACACGGTTTGATTGCGGACCTGGTAGGCCTTGACCCCCGAACTGGTGTCGGTGCCATTGCTGGTGCCTTCATCGTGTACGACGCGGCTGGAGGGTTGCACCAGCACGCGGCGCCGGGCTGCGCGCACCTTGAAGGCCAGGTCGGTGTCTTCGTAGTAGGCCGGTGCATACACGCTGTCCAGGCCGCCCAGCTCTTCAAACAGCACTCGCGGTATGGCCAGCGCTGCGCCGGAACAATAGTCGGCATCACGCAGCGCGCTGTAGCGGGGGTCTTCGGCCGACTCGAAACGACCGTAGCTCCAGCAGCTGCCATCGGCGAAGACGACACCGCCCGATTCCTGCAGGCGGCCGTCCGGATACAGCAGCTGGGCGCCGACCAGGCCGGCTTCCGGCACGCGGTCGAAGGTTTCCAGTAGCGCGTCCAGCCAGCCGGGTTGGGGAATGGTGTCGTTGTTCAACAGCACCACGTAGTCGCCGCGACTGAGCCGCAAACCGTCGTTGCAGGCGGCGATGAAGCCGCCGTTCTGCGCCCGCAGGTGGTAACGCAGCCCATCGATCTGCTGCATCCAGGCGCGGGTGCTGTCGCTGCTGCCGTCATCGATCACCAGGATCTCGCAGCTGGCAGCCGGCGGATGCGCGGCGAAGGCACGCAGGCAGGCCAGCGTATGTGCGCAATGGTTGTAGACCGGAATGACGATGCTGGCCCTCGGACGGTCACTGCGTGGCACGCTGAACGGCGCAAAGGGGGCGTTGTCAGGGAAGTACAGGGGCGCGCGCTGAGCCGGCGGTTGGCGACGGGTATGCACCCCAACCCGGTGCAGGGTTGCCCGCCAGCCGCGCGTTCGCAGGCTGGCCAGACCGCGACGGATCAGGCCGATGATGCGGTTGACGGCGTAGCGCGCATCGGCCAGCGAAATCGACATTCCTTTGGAACTCCAGCTTAAGCAGGGAACTGACAGCCAACGCCCCCGGGGATGCGGCTGCGTTAGACTCATTGCAAACCACATTCTCGCATCCCTGTGCCACGACGCCACGATTCCGACCAGTTCGAAGACGATACCGACGGCAACAGCCCTGTGTGGCGGAGCCGCTTGATCACCTGGGGATTGGCCGCAGCCGCATTGGGGCTGGGTTTCATGATCCCGTATACGCTCTACCTGAACAGTCAGGTCAGCCAGCGTTTTGGCGAGCTGCGTTGGCAGATCCCCACCCGCGTCTATGCGCGGCCGCTGGTGCTCAGTCCGGGCACGGCGATGAATCCCAATACCCTGAAGACCGAGCTGGCGGCGTCCGGTTACCGGGATGATGGCGCTGGCAACAGTCCCGGCACCTACAAGGTGCAGGGCGGCAGCTTCAGTATTTCCAGCCGAGGCTATGTCGACGTTGACGGCAATGTCGCCGCGCGCAAGGTGGACGTGGTGGTTTCCGGCGGTCAGGTGGCTTCATTGCGCGATGCCGACAGCCGCAAGGCGCTGAAAGCTGCGCGCCTGGACCCGGCACGTATCGCCACCTTGTACGGGCAGAAGCAGGAAGAGCGCCGGCTGGTGCGGGTGGGTGACGTGCCGGAGTTGCTGGTCACCGGCCTGCAGGCGGTGGAAGACAAGGACTTTGCCCGTCACCACGGCATTGATCTGAGCGGTATCGCGCGCGCGGTGTGGGTGACCATCCGTACGGGTGGTGAGACCAGGCAGGGCGCCAGCACCTTGACCCAGCAGCTGGCCCGCAGCGGCCTGCTCGGCATCGGCAAGGAACAGACCATCACCCGCAAGTTCAACGAGGTGCTGTACGCGCTGATCATGGAAGCGCGCTACGACAAGTCCACCATTCTTGAGGCCTACCTCAACCAGGTCTACCTGGGCCAGCGCGGCAAGCAGGCCATCCATGGCGTGTCCTCCGGTGCCGAGTTCTGGTTTGGCCGCGACCTCAACTCGCTGAGCAGCGAGCAGATCGCCTTGCTGATCGGTCTGGTCAAAGGCCCATCGTTCTACGACCCGCGGCGCAATCCCGAGAATGCGCTGGACCGCCGCAACTTCGTGCTGGGCAAGCTGCACGAAAACAAATTGATCGACGATGCCGAGTACCAGCGTGCCCTCAAGGCGCCGCTGGGCGTGTCCAAGACGGCGGGTATCGCTGCCGCCAACCGGTTCCCGGCCTATGTCGACCTGGTACGTCGCCAGCTGGGCAACGATTACCCGGAAAGCGTGCTGCAAGGCGCCGGCCTGAATGTCTTCACCGGCATGTCGCCGTCGGCCCAGGCCTATGCCGAGGGTGCGGTGGCGCACACCATCAAGGCGCTGGAGAACAAGCGTCGCCCGGAGCTGCAGACCGGCCTGGTGGTCACTGACGTGCACAATGGTGACGTGCTGGCCGTGGTCGGCAGCCGTGATGTATCCGAACCGGGCTTCAACCGCGCCATCGACGCGCAGCGGCAGGTTGGTTCGCTGCTCAAACCCTTCGTCTACCTGCTGGCATTGGCTCAGCCGGATCGCTACTCGCTGGCCAGTTGGGTCGATGACTCCCCGGTTACCGTCAAGCTCAGCCGCGGCCGCAACTGGACGCCGGGCAATGCCGACAACCGCAGTCACGGTACGGTGCGGCTGATCGATGCGTTGGCCCGTTCCTACAATCAGGCCACCGTGCGCGTTGGCATGCAGGTCGGGCCGGAACGGCTGACCCAGTTGATCAATGTGCTGGCCGGGCTCAAGGCCGAGTCCAATCCGGCGGTGATCCTGGGTTCCACGGACCAGAGCCCTTACGGCATGGCCCAGCTGTACCAGTTCCTCGCCTCCGGCGGTGAAATCCAGCCGCTGCATGCGGTGCGTGGCGTGGTCGATGCGCAGGGCAAGCTGCTCAAGCGCTATGACAAGAGCCCGGCGCCGGCACAGGAGGGCGACTCGATCGCCGCCAACCTGATCAGTGTCGGCCTGCAACAGGTGGTGTCCAGTGGCACTGCCTCGGGCTTGAACGCCGCAGGCCTGTCGCGGCTGCAGGCCGCCGGCAAGACCGGTACTTCCAACGACGGCCGTGACAGCTGGTACGCCGGTTATACCGGTGACCATCTGGCGGTGATCTGGATGGGCAACGACCAGAACGAGCAGACCGGTTTGTTTGGCGCTTCCGGTGCGATGCGGGTGTGGTCGGGTATCTTCCGCAACCTGCCGAGCAAAGCCCTGCAGGTGAACAACAAGGGCCTGGACTGGCAGTACGTGGAAGCGGCAGGCAGCAATGCCACCGACGAATCCTGCCCGGGCGCGCGTCGCTTCCCGTTCGTGGTTGGCTATGCGCCGCAGTACGTGCCCTGTGCTGTGCCGGCGGAAGTGCCGCTGGAAGAGGGTGCTGACGGTGCGCAGGAGCAGTCCGGCGGCGGCTGGCGTGGTTGGCTGGGACTGGATCGCAAGGAACCTGAACCGGCTGCGGCCCCCGCTGCGCAGACGCCTGCGCGATAATCCCGCCCATGAATACCAAGTCTTTGATCCGCTACGCGCTGCTTGCTGCTGCAGCTTCCCTGTCACTCGCAGGCTGCGTCAGCGCACCACCGGCAGCAAAGCCGGCGGTAGTCGACAACACCACGCCGACCCAGCGTCTGGCTGCGGTCGATGCCATCGCCGGCGTCGATGACACCGAGCTGTCAGTGCAGCCGCTGCGAGATGCGCAGGTGGATGATCTGCGCCAGACCGCCATCGCCCTGCGCAAGGCCGGTGACCTGGCCGGTGCCGCCGAAGCCCTGAACGAAGCACTGCTGCAGGTGACCGATGATCCGGGCATCCTGCAGGAACGTGCCGAAATCGCCCTGCTGCAGGCCGATTGGGCGCGCGCCGAGACCTTGGCCAGGAAGGCGGTGGATCTGGGCTCGCGCACTGGTCCGCTGTGCCGTCGCCACTGGGCCACCATCGAACAATCGCGTCTGGCCCGCGCCGAAAAAGAGAATGCCGTCTCCGCGCATGCGCAGATCGAAGGCTGCACCGTGCCGGGGATCAAGCGTTTTTGAGCGCGCCGGGAATCGGGAGTTGGGAACAGGGAATGAAAGTGCGTGATCGCAGGGCGAGGGTGTACTCCGTCAGCGCCATGGCGCGATCACCGTTTCGATTGAGGCCAGCCGCCATTCCCCATTCTCGATTCACCATTCCCGGCGCTTGAGCCATGTCCTCCCTGGTCACCGCCAGCTGCGAAGCACTCAGTGAAGGTGGCGCGCTTGCGCGCCAGCTCGATGCCTTCGTGCCGCGGCCCGCGCAGCTGCGTTTGACTGGCGCCATCGCCGAGACCTTCCAGCAGCGCGATGTGCTGCTGGCCGAAGCCGGTACCGGAACCGGCAAGACCTACGCCTACCTGGTACCGGCCTTGCTGTCCGGTTTGAAGACCATCGTCTCCACCGGCACCCGCGCGCTGCAGGACCAGCTTTACCACCGTGATCTGCCGCGCGTGCGCGCCGCATTGGGTGTCGGTCATCGATCTGCGCTGCTGAAGGGCCGCGCGAATTACCTATGTCGCTATCGCTTGGATCAGGCACGCGGCGAGCCGCGCTTCACCTCGACCGAGCAGGTGGCGCAGTTCCAGCGCATCCTCACCTGGTCCGGCCGCACCCAGTACGGCGACATGGCCGAGCTGGACGGGCTGGCCGATGATTCGCCCTTGCTGCCGATGGTCACCTCGACCGTGGATAACTGCCTGGGCACCGATTGCCCGTTCTGGGGCGACTGCTTCGTGGTGCAGGCGCGGCAGCGGGCGCAGGAAGCGGATCTGGTGGTGGTCAATCACCACCTGCTGCTGGCCGATCTGGCGCTCAAGCAGGAGGGCTTCGGCGAGATCCTGCCCGGCGCGCAGGCCTTCGTCATCGACGAGGCACACCAGCTGCCGGAGCTTGCCGCGAACTTCTTCGGTGAAGGCTTCGGCATGCGTCCGTGGCAGGAACTGGCGCGCGACTGCATGGCCGAATGCCGCAGCGTCGCTGGCGCGCAGGCCACTCTGCAACAACCCGTGGCGACGCTTGAGCTGGCCCTGCGCGAACTGCGCGAGGCGATGGAGAAACTGCCGCAGCGCGGCACCCGCTGGCGCGCCCTGGCAGTGCCTGCGGTGGCCGAGGGTTTTGATGCGGTTGCTGCGGCGATGGCGCAGCTGCGCGATGCATTGAATTTTGTGCGCGAAGCCTCGCCGGGCCTGGATGCCTGTCATGCACGTGCGCTGGAAGGCGTGTCACGGCTGTCGCGCTGGTTGGATGACGGCGACAGTGGCGCGGTTGATGCGTGGGATATCGATGAGGTTGCAGTCGCGCCGGAAGATAGTGCCGCACCAGCCGCCAGCGATTCGCTGTTCCCCGTCGATGATGGCAACGATGTGCTGTGGTACGAGCTGACCCCGCGCGGCTTCCGCTGCCAGCGCACGCCGATGGATGTGTCCGGCCCGTTGCGCGAGCACCGTCTGCGCTCGATGGCGGCCTGGGTGTTCACTTCGGCCACGCTGACCGTGGATGGCGGCTTTGAACACCTGTCCAAACGCCTGGGCCTGGATGACCCGGATACCCTGGTCCAGCCCAGTCCTTTTGATTGGCAGCAGCAGGCCCTGTGCTATCTGCCACAGCAGCTGCCCGATCCGGCTGCGCGAGGTTACGGTGCGGCCTTGATCGCCACCTTGCGGCCGGTGCTGGAAGCGTCGCAGGGCAGGGCATTCCTGTTGTTTGCCTCGCACCGCGCGCTGCGTGAGGCCGCCGATGCGCTGCGCGACGGCCCTTGGCCGCTGTTCGTGCAGGGTGAGGCGCCACGCGCTAGCCTGCTGCAGCGCTTTCGTGAGTCGGGCAATGGTGTGCTGCTGGGCGCGGCCAGCTTCCGTGAAGGCGTGGATGTGGTTGGCGATGCGCTGAGCGTGGTGGTGATCGACAAGCTGCCGTTTGCTGCCCCTGATGACCCGGTATTCGAAGCGCGGCTGGATGCGATCCGCCGCCAGGGCGGCAATCCGTTCCGCGATGAGCAACTGCCGCAGGCGGTGATCGCGCTCAAGCAGGGCGTTGGCCGGTTGATCCGCAGCGAGACCGACCGCGGCGTGCTGGTGCTGTGTGACCCGCGCCTGCTGTCACGCGGCTACGGGCGGATCTTCCTGGACTCACTGCCGCCCTTCCGCCGCACCCGCGCATTGGCCGATGTGCAGGCCTTCTTTGCGCGACAATGGGCGCCGGAGGCAGATTCTGCCAGCGCGACGGCCCCGGCCGACGCTGGCTCCGAAGCGCCGCCGTTCTCCCTTTCCTGATGTGATGCCATGAAGCTGCTTGCCTTTGAAACCGCCACCGAAGCCTGTTCCGTCGCCCTGTATGTGGATGGGCAGGTATTGGAGCGGTTTGAAGTCGCTCCGCGTCGGCACGCCGAGCTGAGCCTGCCGTGGGCCGAGCAGTTGCTGGCCGAAGCCGGTGTCGCCCGCAGCCAGCTGGACGCCATCGCGCTGAGCCGTGGACCGGGTGCTTTCACCGGTGTGCGCTTGGCTATTGCGATCGCGCAGGGCATTGCCTTGGCACTGGACCGGCCCTTGCTGCCGGTATCTACCCTGCAGGCCTTGGCACTGCGCGCACCGGCCGATGCGCCGCGGGTGCTGGCCTGCATCGATGCGCGCATGGGCGAGCTTTACGCAGCGTGTTATCTGCGCGATGCCGATGGCGAACTGCAGTTGCAGGAGCGTGAGTTGCTGGTCGCGCCGGATGCCGTGCAGTTGCCGGCCGATGACAGCAGCTGGGCCGGTGTTGGTACTGGCTTTGCGGCGGGCGAGGGCGTGTTGAGTGCGCGCCTGCAGCCGCGGCTGGGGAGTGTGGATGCGCAGGCATTGCCCGGTGCCGCCGACGTGCTGAAGATTGCCGTGCCGGCGATGCTGCGCGGCGAAGCCATCGCCCCGGAGCTGGTGCAGCCGGCCTACCTGCGCGACAACGTCGCGCTGACCCTGATCGAACAGCAGGCCTTGCGCGATTCCAAGCGTTGAATCTTGATGGGTTTTGTAGGAGCGGCGTAAGCCGCGAAGCCGGTGTTGTCTGAACTACCGGCCTGATTGCGATCTGGGAATGTACGAGCTTCGCGGCTTACGCCGCTCCTACGAAATTCCGGTTCAGTGATCGTCGTGCAACTGCCCGCCGGGCAGGAACATCCAGGTGCGGGTGACCTGCAGGATGTCGATGTCGTCCTTGGTCTCGGGCAATGCCGGGAACGGCTGCGCCTGCTCGATCACGCGCAGGGCGGTGGCATCCAGCAGGGGCACGCCGCTGCTGCGCAGCACGCGGCTGCTCTCCACGCTGCCGTCGCGGCGCACGCCGACGGTGATCACCACCTGGCCGGCAAGCCGGCGCTGGCGCGCTTCGTCGGGATAGTTCAGGTTGCCGACGCGCTCGGCGCGGTCGACCCAGGCGCGCAGGTAGTTGGCATAGGCGTATTCGCGGGTGCTGGCCGAGACGAACTTGCGGTTGGGGCGCTTGGCGTACTGCTCCGAGCGCAGATGCACTTCGGCCGCCAGTCGCGCCATTGCTGCATCGCGTTGTTCGCGTGCACTCATCGGCGCGTTGGCATCGGGGCGATCGGGCAGCGGCTGGGTCTGCACGGTCGCTACCGGGTCCTTGCCCTGGGTGCTGGTGATGATGCGCGCCTGTGGTGGCGGTGGCGCGGCCGCGCTTTGTGCCTGCAGCGGTACCGGCGCCAGCCCGTCCTGCAACTGCGGCACGATGCCGGCCTGGGAATCGCGAGGACGCTGGGCCTTGTCATGGTCGCCGCCGCCCTGCTGGTTGGCCTGGGCGAGGAAGTCGGCCTGCTTGGGCGTGAGCGGCGTGCTGGTCTGGCTGAAGATCACATCCAGCGTCGGTACCAGCGGTGCGTTGTCGCTCACTGCAAAGCCGACACCGAGGATCAGCAAGCCATGCACCAGCGTGGACAGCACCAAGGTGGCGGTCAGGCGTTGCTGCTCGCTGACCCGCGGTGCCGCGGGCAGGACGTCAGGCTGGGAATACATCAGGCCAGGCCAGCCTCGATCGCATCAAACAACTGGCCAGCGATGTTCAGGCCGAACTGTGCATCCAGCTCGCGCACGCAGGTGGGGCTGGTGACGTTGACTTCGGTCAGGTAGTCGCCAATCACATCCAGTCCCACAAAACGCATGCCGCGGCGTTTCATTTTCGGGCCAACCTGGGCAGCAATCCAGCGGTCGCGTTCGCTCAGTGGGCGGCCTTCGCCACGGCCGCCAGCGGCCAGGTTGCCGCGGAATTCGTCGCCCTGTGGGATGCGCGCCAGGCAGTAGTCCACCGGTACACCATCGATCAGCAGGATGCGCTTGTCGCCAGCACTGATGTCGGGGATGAAGCGCTGCGCCAGGGCCAGGTGCTGGCCGCCATCGGTCAGCGTCTCCAGGATCACGTTGAGATTGGGGTCGCCGGTGCCGCTGCGGAAAATCGAGCGCCCGCCCATGCCATCCAGCGGCTTGAGCACGGCCTGGCCGTGTTCAAGCACGAAGGCCTTGAGTTCGCGCGCGTTGCGGCTGACCAAGGTCGGCGGGCAACACTGCGGGAACAGCAGTGCGGCCAGCTTCTCGTTGAAGTCACGCAGCCCCTGCGGGTCGTTGACCACGGTGGCGCCGGCCTGCTGGGCGACGCTGAGGATGTGGGTGTCGTACAGGTACTCGCCATCGAATGGCGGGTCCTTGCGCATCAGCACGATCTGCCCCGGGCCGAATGCCAGCGGGGCGAACTCGCCCAGGCTGAACCAGCCGGCCTTGTCGTCGCGCACCTGCAGCGGGGCAACCTCGGCCTGGGCCTGGCCGCCGTGCAGGGACAGTCCGCCGGGGCGCACGTAGTGCAGCCGATGCCCGCGGCGCTGGGCTTCCAGCAGCATGGCAAAGGTGGTGTCCTTGGCGATCTTGATGTCGGCGATGGGGTCCATCACCACGATGACGTCTAAAGGCATGACTTGAATCCAGCAGATCTGGTCGACGATGTTAGCTGTTCAGGGCGGGGCCGCACAGCGCGGAAAGCGGAACGCTGAGGCTGAATGGTGCTGCGCTTTTATTGAGATGCAGGTCACATTACATTGGGGATCGGCCAAGTCCTGCGGACATCGCTTGACAGTTCGCGGCTGGGCTGGGATATAGATGCGCTTTCGCGGCAATATCGCACTTGGTATCGGTCGCGCGTTCGGGGAACAAAAATGGTTGAAAACATGGCTGCGGGTGGGGAACTCGCAGGGCTGAAGGTGATGGTCATCGATGATTCGAAGACCATCAGGCGCACGGCTGAAACACTGCTCAAACGTGAAGGTTGCGAGGTCGTTACCGCTACTGACGGTTTCGAAGCGTTGGCCAAGATCGCTGACCAGCAACCACAGATCATCTTCGTCGACATCATGATGCCGCGGCTGGATGGCTATCAGACCTGTGCGCTGATCAAGGGCAACCAGCTGTTCAAGTCGACGCCGGTGATCATGCTGTCATCCAAGGATGGCCTGTTCGACAAAGCCCGTGGCCGCATCGTCGGTTCCGAGCAATACCTCACCAAGCCATTTACCCGCGACGAACTACTAGGTGCCATCCGCACATACGTCAACGCCTGACCAGGGGGTAAGGCACAATGGCTCGAATTCTTTTGATCGAGGACTCACCGACCGACAGGGCGGTGTTTACACAGTGGTTGCTCAAGGCTGGGCACGAGGTGTTGTCGGCTGACAATGCCGAGGACGGCCTGCAGATTGCCCGTGAGCAGGCTCCGCAGCTGGTGCTGATGGACGTGGTGTTGCCGGGGATGAGCGGTTTCCAGGCGACCCGCGCGCTGTCGCGTGACGAGTCCACGCGTGCCATCCCGGTGCTGATCGTCAGCACCAAGGGCATGGAAACCGACAAGGCCTGGGGCATGCGTCAAGGCGCCAGTGATTACATCGTCAAGCCGCCGCGCGAGGATGATCTGATCGCGCGGATCAACAAACTGGTGGGTTGATGCGTTCTCCATTCGACATCCTTGAAGCCTACGAACGCCGCAGTCTGGCGCACGCGGTACAGCTGCCCGAGCGCAGCTTTTCGCAGGATGTCTGGCGTGGCGTGGGGTACCGCGTCGGCAGCCGGCATCTGGTCTCGGACTTCCGCGAAGTCGTGGAAATCGTGCCGATGCCGCCGGTCACGCCGGTTCCCGGCGCCCAGCCCTGGTTGCTGGGCGTGGGCAACCTGCGCGGCAACCTGTTCCCGGTGGTGGACCTGAAGAACTTCCTGGAAGGTGAGCGTACGCCGCCACAGGAAGGCCAGCGCGTGTTGATCATGCGCCAGAGCGGCGGCGACGTGGCGCTGGTGATCGACGAGTTGTATGGCCAGCGCAGCTTCGAGGCACCGATGCAGGTGCCGGCCGGTGACATCGCCCAAGGCCGTTACGCGCACTTCGTCGAACGTGCCTTCCACGATGAAGGCCGTGACTGGGGTGTGTTTTCGCTGTCGCTGCTTTCCCGCACTCCTGAATTCCGGCAAGCAGCCGCCTGACGGCACGCTTGCCTCTTCGTATTGAGACCGAGGTCGAACGATGAGTACTGCTCCTGAAGCCGCCAAGGCTGGCAAGCTTGGCAATGTAAGCACCAACTTCTGGTTGGGCTTGTTGGTGCTCTCGATGGTCGTGTTCGGTGCCAACACCGGCGTGGCTACCTGGCAGGGCAGTCGTCTGGCCGGCGCCAGTACCGGCGCCGCGGATCTGCAGGTGCTTTCACAGCAGCTGGCCAACCAGGGCCGTGAAGCCGTGGCCGGTAGCCGCGAAAGCTACGCAGCGTTCAAGGACACGCGCAGCAAGGTGGAAAGTACGGTCAGCGAGTTGCAGGGCCGTTACGGCAATGAGACTGGCGTGTCCGGCCCGCTGAGCGCGCTGGTCGATACCTGGAAGCCGCTGTCCAAGAACGCCGAGCAGATCGTCGCCTCCGAGCCGGCCGTGCTGGCCCTGGCCGGTAACGCCGATGCCTTCGTTGGCGCGGTGCCGCAGCTGCAGGCGCAGTTGAACGAAGTGGTGCGCGCAATGACTGCCGGTGGCGCCCAGTCCTCGCAGGTCTACAACGGCCTGCAGCAGGTGGTGGTGGTGGGCACCATGGCCCGTCGCGTCACTGAAATCCGCGCCGGTGGTGCTGGCGCAAGCGGCGCTGGCGACGCGCTGGCACGCGATATGGTGGTGTTCACCCAGGTGCTGGAAGGCCTGCGCAACGGCAATGAGGAAATGGGCATTTCCGCCGTGCGCAATGCCAATGCACAGGTTGCGCTGGAACAATCGGCCAACCAGTGGGCAAAGATGAAGAAGGATGCCGACGCCATTCTGGCCAGCTCGCGCAACCTGTTTGCTGCACAGTCCTCGGCGGCCGCACTGGCGACCGGCTCGGACAAGATGCTGGAGAGCAGCCGCAAGCTGTTCGATGCGTTCTCGGCGTTCGGTTCGGCCCGTGACACCCGCATCTTCCCGAACTTCTGGTGGAGCGTGATCTTCGGCGGCCTGTCGGTGCTGTCGATCATCGGCTTCGTCTGGAGCACCGTGCGTACCCGTTCGCGCGAGCAGGACGTGCGTTACCAGACCCAGGTGGAATTCAACAGCCGCAACCAGCAGGCGATTATGCGTCTGCTGGACGAAATCAGCTCGCTCGGTGAAGGTGACCTGACGGTAAAGGCCTCGGTGACCGAGGACATGACCGGAGCCATCGCCGACGCTATCAACTACGCCGTGGACGAACTGCGCCACCTGGTGACCACGATCAACGACATCTCCTCGAAGGTGGCGGTGTCGGCACAGGAAACCCAGGCAACGGCAATGCAGCTGGCCGAAGCTGCAGGCCACCAGGCCGACGAGATCACCAGCGCCTCGGACCGTATCGGCGAAATCGCCACCTCCATTGAGCAGGTGTCGCGCAACTCCACCGAGTCGGCTGAAGTGGCACAGCGCTCGGTGGTCATCGCGACCGAAGGTGCCGGCGTGGTGCGCCAGACCATTCAGGGCATGGACCAGATCCGCGACCAGATCCAGGAAACCTCCAAGCGCATCAAGCGCCTGGGTGAGTCCTCGCAGGAAATCGGCTCGATCGTGGAACTGATCAACGACATTTCCGAGCAGACCAACATCCTGGCATTGAACGCCGCCGTGCAGGCAGCCTCGGCCGGTGAAGCCGGTCGCGGTTTCGCCGTGGTGGCCGACGAAGTGCAGCGCCTGGCAGAACGTACCTCCGGCGCAACCCGTCGAATCGAAGGTCTGGTGCAGGCGATTCAGGCCGATACCAACGAAGCGGTTACCTCGATGGAACAGACCACCGCCGAAGTGGTGTCCGGTGCGCGCCTGGCCGAAGACGCCGGTACCGCACTGACCGAAATCGAACGCGTGTCCAACGCACTCAACAACTTGATTAAAAGCATCTCCATCGCCGCCAACCAGCAGGCCTCGGCAGCTACCGATATCACCCAGACGATGGGCGTTATCCGGCAGATTACCGGCCAGACCTCGCAGGGTGCCGGGCAGACCGCCGACTCGCTGGGTCAGTTGAACCAGTTGGCGGCAGAGCTGCGCCGTTCGGTGGCCGACTTCAAGTTGCCGGCCTGAACGGACTGATCGGGCGGGGATGCAGAGGAATCAGCAGATGAAGTTTCGTCACAACGCAACGCAGGGCCGCCCGGACGGCATGCAATTGATGCTGCACGGGGGAGTGCGATGAGTACCTTGCGCGATGCGATGAGCCACGCAGCTCTTGGGTGGGTAAAGCCCGAGTTGGACGAGACCCTGCGCCAGGTGCGCAACGAGGTCGAAGCGTTCGTGGAAGACCCCAGCGATTCCAGTCGCATGCGTTTCTGCGCCGGTTACCTGCACCAGGTGCAGGGCACGCTGCGGATGGTGGAGCTGTATGCACCGGCGATGGTTGCCGAGGAGCTGGAACTGCTGGCCAATGCGGTGCGTGACGGTGGCGTCGCCGACCGCGATGAGGCCTGCGCCACGCTGATGCGCGGCACCGTGCTGCTGCCCGACTACCTGGAGCGCCTGCAGAACGGCCACCGTGATATCCCGATCGTGCTGCTGCCGTTGCTCAATGACATCCGCGCGGCACGCGGCGCTGAAGGCATCAATGAAAGCGTGCTGTTCGCCTTCAATCCCGATGCCAGCGACGCCAGCCCGGACGAGCTTGAGCACGCCCGTGGCAGCGTGAGCGGGCGTAACCGCGAACTGCTCGATACCGTCGGCAGTGCGGTCAAGGAAGAGCTGATGCGCATCAAGGATGCGCTCGATCTGCATATGCGCATGGATGGCAATCCGGCCGACCTGCAGGTACAGGTCAATGAGCTGGGCGCCGTCTCGGATACCCTGGGCGTGATGGGCCTGGGCGTTGCCCGTGGCATCGTTGCCCAGCAGCGCGATTCGCTGCACGAAGTCGTCAGCGGCAGTCGTCAGATCGATGACAACCTGTTGCTGGATATCGCTGGCGCGCTGCTCTATGTGGACGCCTCGCTGGACGAGCAGGTTGCCCATCTGGGCGCCAACGTCGCGGGTGAAGATGATGCGGGTTCGGTGGAGACACGCCGTACTGTGGAAGTGCTGGCGCATGAAGCCATCGCCAATTTCACCGCTGCGCGCGAATCCTTTGTCGCCTTCATCGAGACCAATTGGGATCATGCCCGCCTGGCCGAAGTGCCACGTCTGCTGGGCGAGGTCTCCGGCGCACTGCGCATGCTGGAAATGCCGGCGCCGGCCGATTACCTGCAGGCCGTGCGCCAGTACATCGATGTCGAACTGATCGCACGCCAGCGTATCCCGAGCGGCCGCCAGCTCGACACCCTGGCCGACGCGATGGCCAGCCTGGAGTACTTCCTTGAAGCCCTGCGCGATCGCCGCCCGGGCCGCGAGGAAATCCTCGATATCACCCGCACCAGTCTGGAAACCCTGCGCTACTGGCCGATTCCGTCGCAGCAGGCCGTGGCCGACAGTGCTGTTGTCGAGACGGCGGTTGCCGACGTCAGCAGTGCAGCCGGTGCGGACAGCGCAGGCAACGCCGTGGCCGATTCGGCAGCTGCGGATGTGGCCGAAGCACCGGCTGAAATTGTCGAAACGGCGGGCGAAGCCTCGCCGGTTGTCGAACAGGCAGCGATCATCGCTGCAGCGGCCGTGCCGCCGCCGTTGCCGCCACTGGAAGTGAAAGAAAAGCCGCAGGCTGCTGTCGCCGATTACCCGTTGGTGTTTGGCGCGGCGATCAACGCCGTGGCGACCCCAGTCGCACCGGTCCAGGTTGTGGACGTGCCTGCGGTGTCTGCGTCGCAGGCAGCAGACGGCGCAGCCGGAAGTTTTGCATTCGATCCAGTGGCGGCCGAGACGCCGGAAGCCGCTGCGAGCAGTTTCAGCCTGGCGCCGATGGTTCTTGAGGGCCAGGAGCCAGCGGATTCGAACGGCGCGGAAGCACCGGCGTCGTTTGCCGCGAGTTTCGATCCGGTCGCCGCGGAGGACGCGACGTCCACCGTCGCCAGCGACAGCTATCACTTCGACGCCTCGCTGTTGACGCTGGACGGTACCGATACAGCAGCAGCGCAGGTGTCCGAGCCTGCCAGCACCGGCGCGCTTGATGCCGAGCTGGCCAACCTTGAGTTTGCCGACACCGATGTGTTCTTCAGCCCGGAGCTGGAAGCCGTCAACCCGGTGATCGATGACACAACGAACGCGCCGGTATCGCTGACCAACGACTGGGAGCTGGCCGCCACGCCGGTTGAACAGGCATCCGCCCCGATCGAACCGGCATCCATGCCGGCGGAAGCCGTGTCCAAGCTGGATATGGAAACCGCTGCGTTCATGGCGCAGCTTGATGCAGCTGCCGAGGCCTTCGATCCGTTCGCGCTGCCTGAGTCGCTGCAGCCTGAGCCGGTTACGGCGGAAGTTGCCGATAGTGCTGCCAGTGCTGCCGCGGCGACGCGTGCTTCGGCGCCGGCGCAGCAGCTTGATGGCGGCTTCATCGATGGCGGCGATGTAATCGATCAGGACATCCGTGACGTCTTCATCGAGGAATTCGACGAAGAACTTGAGAACCTTGGCAATCTGCTGCCCGCATGGCGCGCGGCACCCGCCAACATGGAGCGTCTGCGCCCGGTACGGCGCGTATTCCATACCTTGAAGGGCAGCGGGCGCCTGGTGGGTGCACGCACCCTGGGCGAGTTCAGCTGGAAGATCGAGAGCATGCTCAACCGTGTGCTCGACGGCAGCCGTCCCGCCAGCCCCGCCGTCATGGCTGCGGTGACCCAGGCCTATGACGTATTGCCGGAACTGAATGCCGCGCTGCGCGGCGTTGGCAACATCCAGTCCGATCTATTGGGCATACAGGATGTGGCTGACCGCGTTGCCGCGGGCGAAGAAGCGTTCTACGTGACCGGTGCCACCGCTGTTGCAGCGGCTGCGCCGGCTGAGCAGGTGGCGCCGGAAATCGCGATCGTCGCGCCGGCGGAAAGCGACGTTGCAGCAGCCATCGAAATCGACGATGCGGAAGGTACCCCAGCGTCGGTGGATGAGGTGCTGCGCGAGATTCTCGAAGCCGAGATCGGCGCGCATCTGGTCACGGTCAATGCCTGGCTGGCTGGCTCGGCTGCACAGCCGCAGCCGGTGTCCGAAGACCTGTTGCGCGCCGTGCACACCATGAGCGGTGCATTCGCGATGACCGATGTGCCGGTGATCACCCAGATCACCAGCCCGGCGGAAACCTTCGTCAAGCGTTCGCTCGCGGCTGCGGTGACGCCGACAGCTGCGGGCGTGGATGCGCTGGCGCAGATGGCGGTGGCCGTACAGACCACGATCACGGCGCTGCGTGCGTCGTCACCACGCATCCCGGCGTTCCCGGGCGTGGCTGAGCGTCTGCAGGCGCTGGTTGATGCCCTGCCGGAAGGCAAGTGGCCACCGATGCAGGCCGAAGACGACGTCGTCGCAGACGATATCGCTGCTGTGCCGTCGACCGGTTCGCTGGACAGCGACGTTGGTTCCGAGCCGGTTGGTACGGAAGACCTGTCCGCGTACTTCGATGCCGGCTTGCTGGATGAGACGCCTGGCAGCGAAGCATCGCAGGACGTCCCTGCGCCGCTGGCCGCAGCCGAACCGGAGTTCCTGCAGGCTGGTGCCGACGTTGCCGAGCACGATGCACACGAGACAGCTGACGGTGCTGATGCGGTTGATGTGGAGCCGCAGCCGCAGCCGGTCGACGCCGCCGTTGCAAGCGGGTCGGAAGCCGTGGTTGCCGTTGATGAAGTGAGCGGGCAGATCGACATCGCCGGATCGGCTGAAGTCGTCGAGCCGGTTGCCCCGCAGCAAGCCGTCGAAGCTGAAGACCACTATGACGCGGTGCGGGCGTCCACCTGGGGTGCTGCACACGACGCTGAGGAGACAGCAGAAGCAACGGATCCGCAGCTTGCCGTTGAAGCTGGCGAGGTCGAATCCGAATCGGCTGTCGGCACTGAAGTTGATCTGGCATCTGCAGTCGAAGCAGTCGACACGCAGGTCGAAGATGGTCAGCAGAACGCGTCGGTCGCGCTGGAAGCGTCCAGCCATCCGGATGACCGTGACAGCGTGGTCGCACGCGCCCTGGCCATCGCCACCGCTGCAACTGCAGCTGGTGTTGGCGCAGCACAGCTTGGCTCGGTCGAAGCCGAAGCCGAAGCATCAAGCCCGGCTGGGCAGGCTGCAGAAAGCGAGCCGGCGGTAGCAGACGCAGAAGAGATTGAGACGGCCGTGGCCGAAGAGCAGGCTGATGCTGCCGCGGAACTCGACGAAGTCACCGATGACAGCGACGTGCCTTCGTCGATCGCGGCCGCCCAGACCGACGTTGTTGCTCCGATTGGCGAGGAGCCGGTTGTGGATGCAGCGTTGGAGCTGGAAGCTGTAGAAGCCGAAGCCGAAGCCGAAGCCGAAGCCGAAGCCGAAGCCGAAGCCGAAACTGAAACTGAAACTGAAACTGAAACTGAAACAGCAGTAGAAGCTGAGATCGAAGCTGAGAGAGCTGTCGACGAAGCTGCGTTGATCGAAGACATCGCTTCGAACGAAGAAGATGCGTCGGTCGAGGACGCGCTGGCAATCGAAGAGGCCGAGCAGCTTGAAGAAGCCGCTCAGCTTGACGATGTGGCTGTGAGCGAGGTTGTCGAGCCGGTTGGCGTCGAAACCATTGCCGTCGCCAAGACCGTGCTGGCACCGCTGACCGCAGCGTTGCCGGAACAGGCTGAGGTACCAGTCGCTGCGGCCGTGGCGCACGAACTGGACGCTGGGCCGCTGAATTTCGCCGACCTGGATCGCGAGCTGGTCGATATCTTTGTCGAGGAAGGCAAGGACCTGCTCGACCATTGCGATGGTCTGGTCAACGACATGCGCGCCGCGCCGGAAGACCGCGAGGCGCTGGCGGGTCTGCAGCGTGACCTGCACACCCTCAAGGGTGGTGCACGCATGGCCGGCATCAATGCCATCGGCGACCTTGGCCATGCCATCGAATCGCTGCTGGAGGCGGTTGCCGCCAACCGCACCGAGATCACCCGCGCCGACGTGCAGCTGCTGGAGCGCGGTTTCGACCGTCTGCACCAGTTGTTGATCCGCACCGGTGAGCATCGCGCAGTGGTCATGCCGACCGATCTGATCGAGGCCTTCGAAGCGCGTACCGATGGGCGCGCCGAAGCCGCGCAGGCACCGGTGGAAGCAGCTGTCAGCACGTTCGAACCGGCACCGGCAAATGCTGCTGCCGACGTGCTGCCGAAGCCGCTGGCGGCGATCGAGCCGCTGTCCGCACCGCTGCGCGAAGAACAGGCGAGCAACGAGGAAGAAGGCGCGCCGCGCGGCCAGGAACAGGTGCGCGTGCGCGCCGACCTGCTCGACAGCCTGGTCAACCACGCCGGCGAAGTGGCGATCTACCGCTCGCGCCTGGAGCAGCAGCTGGGCGCGTTCCGTGGCGCCATGGCCGAGCTGGACCGTACCAACGCACGTCTGCGCGACCAGCTGCGTCGTCTGGACCTGGAAACCGAAGCGCAGATCGTGGCGCGTTACCGCCGCGAGCATGAGCAGGCCGACCAGACCTTCGATCCGCTGGAACTGGACCGCTTCTCCACCCTGCAGCAGCTCAGCCGTGCGCTGAACGAATCGGCGGCCGACTTGGGCGGTCTGCAAGGTGTGCTGGACGATCTGTCGCGCAACTACGACACCTTGCTGCAGCAGCAGTCGCGTGTCAGCTCGGAGCTGCAGGATGGCCTGATGCGCGCGCGCATGGTGCCGTTCGATGGTCTGGTGCCGCGCCTGCGTCGCGTGGTGCGCCAGGCCGCGCAGGAAACCGACAAGCAGGTGCACCTGAAGCTGGAAGGCACCCACGGCGAACTCGATCGCAATGTGCTGGACCGCATGGTCGCGCCGCTGGAGCACATGCTGCGCAACTCGGTTGCGCACGGCCTGGAACAGCCGGCCGCACGTGCTGCCGCAGGCAAGCCGGAAGAAGGCGAAATCGCCCTGCGTCTGCGCCGCGAAGGTTCGGAAATCGTGCTGGAAGTGGGCGATGACGGTGCCGGTCTCGACCGCGAGGCGATCCGCCGCCGCGCCGAGCAGCGTGGGCTGTTGGGCAGCGACGAGCAGATCGACGATACGCAGCTGGACCAGATGATCTTTGCGTCCGGCTTCAGCACCAGCGAACAGGTCAGCCAGCTGGCTGGCCGCGGTGTGGGCATGGACGTGGTGCGCAACGAAGTGCGCCAGCTTGGCGGCTCGGTGGACATCCACTCGGTGCGTGGCCAGGGCGCGACCTTCACCCTGCGCCTGCCGCAGACCCTGGCAGTCACCCAGGCGGTGTTTGTCCGCATCGGCGAAACCACCTACGCGGTGCCGGTGGCATCGGTCAGCGGTATCGGCCGTATCTCCCGCGAGCGTTTCGAGTCCGGGCAGGGCGGTTACCACTACAACGGCGAAGATTTCAGCCTGTACAACCTTGGCACCCTGGTGGGCCAGGTTGCTGCCAAGGCCGAAGGCCAGGCCGAGATCCCGCTGCTGCTGGTGCGCTCCGGCGACCTGCGCGCAGCGGTTGCGATCGACCAGGTGCTGGGCAACCGCGAAGTCGTGGTCAAGCCGGTGGGCCTGCAGATCGCGTCGGTGCCGGGCATCTACGGCGCCACGATCACCGGCGAAGGCAACGTGGTGGTGATCCTGGACGTGGCACCGCTGGTGCGTCGTCACCTCACCCAGCCGCAGCAGTTGGTCGAGCACACCGAAACCAGCAACCAGCGCCATGTGCCGCTGGTGATGGTGGTCGACGATTCGCTGACCATGCGCAAGGTCACCGGCCGCGTGCTGGAACGTCACAACCTGGATGTAGCGGTGGCCCGCGACGGCGTGGAAGCGCTGGAGCAGCTGGAAGAGCGCATCCCGGACCTGATGCTGCTGGATATCGAAATGCCGCGCATGGACGGCTACGAGCTGGCCACCGCGATGCGTGCCGATCCGCGCTACAAGAACATCCCGATCGTGATGATCACCTCGCGCAGTGGCGACAAGCATCGCCAGCGCGCATTCGAGATCGGCGTGCAGCGCTATCTCGGCAAGCCGTACCAGGAGCTGGATTTGATGCGCAATGTCTATGACCTGCTGGGGATCGCCCGTGCACGCGACTGACGACACTGCCAAGCCGGTTGCATTGCTGGCCCGTGCCGGTGCCGCCCGTGATCGCCTGCGCGAGGCGTTGGTCGCCGCTGGCGGCCGCATCGTGCTGGAAGAAGACCCCAACCAGCTGGAGCCGGCGACGCTGACCTCGGCTGCGCCACAGGTCGTGCTGGTGGCCCTGGAGCCGGCAGTCGAGGATGCGCTGGAGCGGCTGGAGTCGGTGCTGGAGACGCCCGAGCTTTCCTTGTTGTTCGAGGAAGCCGAGCTGGCCGCGCGTCGCGAAGGCTGGGAAGCACAGCGTTGGATCCGCCATCTGGCCGCCAAGCTGCAGGGCCACGACAACGTGCTGCCACCGGGTCTGGAGAACGAAGACGCCGAGCCGGCCATCACCCTGGAACCCGGCTTGCCGCCACGCCCGGAAGACGGGCATGTGGATGCACCGTTGCAGTTCCATCTGGACGAGGCACAGGTGCAGGCCTATGACCTGCCTGCCGATGAGATCTACGTCGCTCCGGTCAGCGCGCTTGAACCGCGCCCGGAAGTGCTGTCATTCGAGGAACTGATCGGCGGGAACGCGCAACCTGCGCAGCCATCGTCGCCGAGCCTGCCACCGCCGCTGCCGCCGGAGCCGGTTGTCGCGCCGGTTGAAGCTGAGAGCAGGAAGGCACCGATTGCTGACTTCAGCAGCTGGTCGCTGGTGGAGGACGACGGCTACGAGACGGCGCCTGCTGCAACCACCAACACCCCGGAGCCGCCTCCGGCCCTGGCCAGCCTGCTCAACAGCGAGTTGTCCCTGGTTGAGATCGACGCCGGCCCTACCGAAGGCAATGGTGCGGTGCTGCTGATCGCCGGTATTGGTGGCCCGGATGCGGTGCGCCGCGTGCTGGCCAGCCTGCCGGAAGACTTCGCGCGGCCGGTGCTGGTGCAGCTGCGCCTGGATGGCGGTCGTTATGCCAACCTGGTCAAGCAGATGGCGCGGGCCACACCGTTGCCGGTGACCTTGGCCGATCCGGGCCAGAACCTGGTCCCGGGCGATGTCTATATTCTTCCCGACGTGATCGGCGTGGAGTCGAGTGCCGAGGGCCTGCGCTTCTGCGCGGAAGCCAACGACCTGCTCGGCGCTTTGCAGCCGGACCGCAGCGCGGTGCTGATGCTCAGTGGCGCCGACGTGGCGATGGTCGCCCCGGTGCTGGAGTTTGCCGGCAAGGGTGGCTGGGTGGCGGGGCAGATCGGCGAGGGGTGCTATGACCCGGCCGCTGCCAGCCAACTGGCTGTCGCTGGCTTGAGCGCCGGTGATCCGGAATACCTCGCCGCCGAATTGGCTGTGCATTGCGCGGCCTGACCGCAGCGCGACCCAGGAACTGACGATGAGCTACGCAAACAACGATGAAGTCCGTGGGGTACTGATACAGGCCGGTACCGAGCGCGTATTGCTGCCCAACGCGACGGTGGCGGAAATGATGTCCCGCGTTGCGGTTGAGCCGATTGCCAATACCCCCGGGTGGCTGGTCGGGCAGATCGCGTGGCATGGCTGGAGCGTGCCGTTGCTGTCCTATGCCGGGCTCAGTGGCCATGGCAATGAAATGGTGACCAGCAACAACAAGGTGGTGGTGCTCAAGGCGCTGGGTGGTAACCCGGACCTGCCGTATTTCGCCCTGCTGACCCAGTCCTTCCCGCAGCTGATCGCGGTACCCCGCGACGGCCTGCTGGCCGACGCATCGGAAGAAAGCCTGCCGGTAGGCGTGCACATGCGCGTATTGCTGGGCGAACAAAGCGCGCTGTTGCCGGACCTGGATGCGGTCGAAAGCGCAGTCATCCTCGCCCTGGCAGAAGCCGTAGCCTGACCTGGTTGTGCGGTAGTGCCGAGCCATGCTCGGCAGGGGCTTTCCCGCCCGAGCATTGTAGGAGCGGCGTAAGCCGCGAAGCTCGCATCACATCAGATTGCAGACGGGCCGGTGATTTCGGCAGTGTCAGCTTCGCGGCTGACGCCGCTCCTACAAAAGCCGACACTGAACGCCCCAGCCGAGCACGGCTCGGCGCTACAGATCGCCCAGCCGCGCCTGCAGGGCCGCGATTGCGGCCAGGCCGGCGGTCTCCGTGCGCAGGATGCGTGGGCCCAGCTGCAGGCCCTGGAAGCCCGCCTCGCTCAGTTGCTGGCGATCGCGCGGCGACCAACCACCTTCCGGGCCTATCGCGATCACAACCCCGTTTGCCGGTGCGTCAGGCAGCGAGGCCAGGCGGTGTTCGCCCAGTGGGTCCAGGGTCAGGCGCAGGGTCTGCTCGGGCAGTGCCGCGGCGGCCGCGGCCAGCGCCTGCGGGCTGCCAATGGATGGGATCCGTGCGCGCCCGGATTGGCCACAGGCCGAACCCACCACGTTGCGCCAATGCGCGATGCGCTTCTCGGCCCGTGCCGCGTCCAGCTTGACCTCGGTGCGCTCGGCATTGACCGGAATGATGCGGCTGACTCCAAGCTCGGTGGCCTTCTGCAGGATCAGGTCCATCTTCTCGCCCCTGGCAATGCCTTGCAGCAAGGTGATCGCCAGCGGTGATTCATTGTCGACGGCCTGGGCGCTGTCGATGTGTACCTGTACCTCGCGCTTGCTGATCGTGCTGAGGGTGGCTGCGTAGTCGTTGCCATCGCCGTTGAACAGGATGCAGCCTTCGCCCTCGCGCAGGCGCATCACCCGTACCAGATGATTGGCCACATCTTCCGGCAGGGACAGGGTCTGGCCGACGGCAAGCGGCAGTTCGATCGGGCTACGGGTAAGGCGCATGGGAGTTCTCGCAAAGGCGGTGCCACATGGGGAGCGGCTGGGTCTGCTAGCATTTCAACGTCATGAAAACGTATCTGCCAATGCGCATTCTATCGGTCTACCGTCGTTTTGCCCGGAGTGGCGCATGAGTCGCCGCCTGCCACAGATCCACAACGTGGTCGAAGAACACATCGGTCCCTTCCGCCAGCAGCAGCTGGATCTGGAGTTTTCCAACGGCGAGCGCCGGCATTTCCAGCGGCTGGTCAGCGGCGGCCACGGCGCTGTCGTGGTGGTGCCGATGCTCGATGAGGAGACCGTGCTGCTGGTGCGTGAATACGCCGCCGGCCTGCATCGCTACGAGCTGGGCCTGGTCAAGGGGCGCATCGATGAAGGCGAAACGCCGATAGAAGCGGCCGACCGCGAACTCAAGGAGGAGGCCGGTTATGGCGCGCGCAAGCTGGATGCGCTGCGCAGCCTGACCTTGGCACCTACTTATATGAGTCATCAGTCCACCCTGGTGCTGGCACGTGATCTGTATCCGCAGCGTCTGCCTGGCGACGAGCCCGAGGAGCTGGAGGTGGTGCCGTGGAAGCTGGCCGAGCTGGACCAGCTGATGCTGCGCGAGGATTTCTCCGAGGGACGCTCGCTGGCAGCCCTGTTCATTGCCCGTGAGTGGTTGCGAGGTGGCGCATGAGCGCAGTAGTTGATGACGTGCTGTGCGAAGGCGTGCTGGATATCGCCCAGCGCGCAGGCGCGGCGATCATGCAGGTCTATGCTAGTGGCTTCGATATCGAACAGAAGGCCGACGACAGTCCGGTCACCACGGCCGACCTGGCCGCCCATCGGCTGATCGTTGCAGGCTTGTCGCAGCTCACCCCGGATATCCCGGTGCTGTCCGAGGAATCCGCGCAGTTGGCTTGGGAGACGCGTCGGCAGTGGCAGCGCTATTGGCTGGTGGACCCGCTGGACGGCACCCGCGAGTTCATCAAGCGCAATGGCGAATTCAGCGTCAATATCGCGCTGATCGAGCAGGGCGTATCGGTGTTTGGGGTGGTGCAGGCACCGGTGACCGAGGTCATCTGGCATGCACAGCGCGGTGGCCAGGCCTGGCGCCGCAGCGGTGAGCAGCAGGATGCGATCAATACGCGGGTGCCACCGGCATCGCCGCTGCGGGTCGCCGCCAGCCGCTCACATGCCAGTGCCCGTACGGCCACCTTGTTGGCGCGGATGGGCGAGATCGAGCTGGTCGCGCAGGGTTCCTCGCTGAAGTTCTGCCGCATCGCCGAAGGGACGCTGGATGTGTACCCGCGCCTTGGGCCAACCAGTGAATGGGATACCGCCGCCGGTCAGTGCGTGCTGGAGGCAGCAGGCGGTGCCGTGTTGGCGGCCGATGACGGCGTGCCGTTTGCCTACAACCAACGCCCGCGTCTGCTCAATGGCGACTTCGTCGCCTTGGGTGATGCCTCGTTGCCGTGGCAGGAGTGGGTGGCCGGGCTTTGACGCCCGGCCACTGGCTGCCTGCAGTGAACTTCAAACGCCGGCAATTGCCGGCGTATTCGTAACAATGGTGATGTGCGCATGTCCGAACTGACCGATATCCAGACCCTGTTGCAGATCATGGCGCGCCTGCGCGATCCCAATGGCGGATGCCCGTGGGACCTGGAACAGGACTTCGCCAGCATCGCGCCGTATACGGTGGAGGAGGCTTACGAAGTGGCCGACGCCATCGACCGCAACGATCTGCCGGATCTGAAGGACGAGCTCGGCGATCTGCTGCTGCAGGTGGTATTCCACGCGCAGATGGCCAGCGAGCAGGGGGCCTTCGATTTCGGTGATGTGGTGGCCTCGATCAGCAACAAGATGATCCGCCGCCACCCGCATATCTTTGCCGACGCCGAAGTCAGTGATTCCGACGAAGTATTGGCCAACTGGGACGAGATCAAACGCAGCGAACGCGCCGCCAAGGGCGAGCAGGATGGGTCGGCATTGGCCGGTATCTCGCGTGGACTGCCGGAATGGCTGCGCGCCACCAAGCTGCAGTCGCGTGCGGCCCGTACCGGCTTCGATTGGCCCGACGCGGTGCCGGTGCTGGACAAGCTGCGCGAGGAAATCGACGAAGTGCAGGCCGAGTTCGCGCTTGCCGCCACAGGCGTGGACAACCACACCCGCCTGCAGGAAGAACTGGGCGATGTGTTGTTTGTCTGCGCCAATCTTGCCCGCCACGCCAAGGTCGATAGCGGCACCGCCCTGCGTCATGCCAACCACAAGTTCGAGCGTCGCTTCCGCGCGATGGAAGCGCTGGCGGCTGCGCAGGGAAACGCAATGTCGCAGCTTGACCTGCAGCAGCAGGAGGCACTGTGGCAGCAGGTGAAGCAGCAGGAAAAGGACGCGGCGAAGTGAAAACCTTTGCCCTGTTCCTGCTGACCGCATTGGCCGAGATCGTCGGCTGCTACCTGCCGTGGCTATGGCTGCGGCAGCAGGGTAGCCCGTGGCTGCTGTTGCCGGCTGCCGCCAGCCTTGCCTTGTTTGCATGGCTGCTGACCCTGCATCCGGCCGCCAGTGGGCGTGTCTATGCCGCCTACGGTGGTGTCTATGTCTGCATGGCACTGCTGTGGCTGTGGCTGGTGGACTCGGTCAAGCCCACCCGCTGGGACCTGCTCGGCGGCGGTCTCTGCCTGCTTGGCATGGCGGTGATCATGTTCGCCCCACGCAGCAACTGAAACGCCTATGCTGGGCGCATCCTGTCCTGGATGCCGGCCATGTCGCGTTTCAGCAGCTTCCGCCAGTTCTATCCGTTCTACCTGGGCGAACACAGCAACGTCGTCAGTCGCCGCCTGCATTTCATCGGCAGCTGCGGCGTGCTGCTCTGTGTCGCGATGCTGCTGTGGAGCGGCCAGCTGCGCTGGCTGTGGTTCGCGCTGCTATGCGGTTATGGGTTTGCTTGGGTAGGGCATTTCTTCTTCGAGAAGAACCGGCCGGCGACGTTCCGCCACCCCTTCTATTCATTTGCCGGCGACTGGGTGATGTTCGTCGACATCCTGCGTGGGCGGGTGCGGCTTTAGGCATATCGGGCGCTTTCCTGGGCTGTGGCTATACTCGCTTCATCTATCGGCACAAGGAGAGGGAAAATGGGCGGCGGAGCAGGGTTGTTGGCGTTGGTGGTATTGGTGGCCGGCATCATTGTGCTGTTCAAGACGGTGCGGATGGTGCCGCAGGGCTACGAGTGGACGGTGGAGCGCTTCGGCAAGTACACGCACACGATGAGCCCCGGCCTGCACTTCCTGATCCCCATCGTCTACGGCGTCGGCCGCAAGGTGAACATGATGGAGCAGGTGCTGGAGGTTCCCAGCCAGGACGTCATCACCAGGGATAACGCGGTGGTGCGGGTGGATGGCGTGGTGTTCTTCCAGGTGCTGGACGCGGCCAAGGCCGCTTATGAAGTGGCGAATCTGGAAGTGGCGATGATCGCCCTGGTGCAGACCAACATCCGCACCGTGATCGGCTCGATGGACCTGGACGAATCACTGAGCCAGCGCGAGACCATCAATGCCAAGCTGCTCAACGTGGTCGACCACGCCACCAATCCTTGGGGCGTCAAGGTCACCCGCATCGAGATCAAGGACATCCAGCCGCCGGCCAACCTGGTGCAGTCGATGCAGCAGCAGAAGATGGCCGAGCAGAACAAGCGTGCCGCCATTCTGGAATCCGAAGGTATCCGCCAATCGGAGATCCTGCGCGCCGAAGGCCAGAAGCAATCCGCCGTGCTGGAGGCAGAAGGTCGCAGGGAAGCCGCCTTCCGCGATGCGGAGGCACGCGAGCGCCTGGCCGAGGCCGAAGCAAAGGCGACGGCGATGGTGTCCGACGCCATCGCCAACGGCAGCGTGCAGGCGATCAATTACTTCATCGCGCAGAAGTATGTGGAGGCCTTCAGTGAACTGGCCAACTCGCCGAACCAGAAGCTGGTGTTGATGCCGATGGAGGCTACCGGCGTGATCAGTTCCATCGCCGGCATCTCGGAACTGGCCAAGGAAGCATTCTCCAAGCAGGGCGAAGCCAAGCAGCCTGCTCGCGGCAACCCGCCGCCGTTGGGGCGCTGAGCCATGCGCTGGGAAGTGGTGGCGTGGGCGGCGCTGGCGGTGGTCCTGTTCGCCGCCGAGGCGCTGGCGCCGGGTGCCTTCATGTTGTGGATGGGGATTGCCGCGGCGGCAGTCTTCCTGACCGTCTGGGCAATCGACGGCATGACCGTGTTGCTGCAGGTGATCCTGTTCGTGGTCCTGAGCTTTGTCTCAATTCAGGTCTATCGCACCTGGTTCCGGCAACGCGCGCGGGCCAGCGACCAGCCGCTGCTCAATCGCCGCGCCGAGCAGCTGATCGGGCGCGTGGTGACGCTGGATCAGCCGATCACCGCCGGCGTTGGCCGGGCCAAGGTGGACGATGCATTCTGGGTGGTGGCCGGCCCGGACCTGCCGCAGGGCAGCACGGTGCGCGTGGTTGCCGTGGACGGCATGACGCTCAAGGTGCAGGTGGTCTGAATACAGCTGCGGTACTGCCGTTGTGGCAGTGCCGCAGGTTTTAAAAGTAACCATCTGGGATAATGGCGGTCCCCTTAGTGTGGAACGGCCATGACCCTGAAGACTCTGCTCAACGAAACCCACCGCTCACTCGGCGCCAAGATGGTCGACTTCGGAGGTTGGGACATGCCGATCCACTACGGCTCGCAGATCGACGAGCACAACCTGGTCCGCAGCGCCGCCGGCATGTTCGACGTCAGCCACATGACCGTGGTCGACCTGAAGGGTGCGCGCACCCGCGAGTTCCTGCGCCAGCTGCTGGCCAACTCCATCGACAAGATCAAGGTCCGCGGCAAGGCCCTGTACTCGTGCATGCTCAATGCGCAGGGCGGGGTGATCGACGACCTGATCGTCTACTTCCTGGCCGAAGACATGTTCCGCATGGTGGTCAATGCCTCCACCCGCGAGAAGGACCTGGCCTGGATCCGTCAGCACGCCGAAGCCTTCGGTGTCGAGGTGGTCGAACGCGAAGACCTGGCCATCGTCGCCGTGCAGGGACCGCAGGCGCGTGCGCTGGTCGCCGGGCTGGTAGCGGAGTCGGATCGTGCCGCGCTGGACAAGCTCGGCCGCTTCGCTGCACTGACCGTCAGCTCCATCGACGGCGTTGAACTGTTCGTCGCACGCACCGGTTACACCGGCGAAGACGGCTACGAAGTGCTGCTGCCGCAGAGCGCGGTCGTGGCGTTCTGGAATGCGCTGCTGGCTGCTGGCGTGAAGCCGGCCGGCCTTGGTGCGCGCGACACGCTGCGACTGGAAGCCGGCATGAATCTGTACGGCCAGGACATGGACGAAGCCATTACTCCGTACGAGGCGGCGCTGGCCTGGACCGTGGCGCTGGATGACCTGGCCGATGGCACGCCGCGCGCGTTCACCGGTCGCACCGTGCTGGAAGCGCAGAAGGCCGCCGGCAACGCGCGCCAGATGATCGGCCTGGTGATGGACGAGAAGGGCGTGCTGCGCCACGGCCAGAAGGTGCTCACCGCCAATGGCGAAGGCGAGATCCTGTCCGGCACCTTCTCACCGACGCTGGGCAAGGCGATTGCCTTCGCACGCGTGCCGGCCGGCGCGCCGGGTGATGTGCGGGTGGATATCCGCGGCAAGGAAGTGCCGGTGCGCATCGTCAAGTTCCCGTTCGTGCGTGACGGCCAGGCACAGGCCGGCATCAATCTTTGACCTGTAGGACCGGGCCGGAAGCGACCTTGCTTCCGGTTCGTTAAACTAGCGCTTCATCCCGACCACCGTTTTTCCGGAGTAGTTCCATGAGCGAGATCCCTGGCGACCTCAAGTTCCTCAAGTCCCACGAGTGGGCCCGTGTCGAAGGCAGCAACCGCGTTACCGTCGGTATTTCCGATCATGCCCAGGGCTTGCTGGGTGACCTGGTCTATGTCGAACTGCCGGCTGTCGGTGACAGCGTGCAGGCTGGCGTTGGCGCCGCTGTGGTCGAGTCGGTGAAGGCGGCCTCCGACGTCTACAGCCCGGTGTCCGGCACCGTTGTCGAAGTCAACGAAGCGGTGACCGACAAGCCGGAAACGATCAACGAAGACGCTTACGGCGACGGCTGGCTGTACGTGGTCGAGCTGTCCGATCCGGATCAGTTGAACGACCTGCTCGGCCCGGACGACTATGCCGAGATGTTGGAAAACGAGGACCACTGAGTCCTGTCGTGATCCGAAAAGCGGCCGCTACCAGCGGCCGTTTTTTTATGTCGGTGTCAGCATCACGTGATGATCGGTGGTGATGAGTGGCCGGCGATGACGCGTCGATGCGGATGCCAACGAGCGCGAAGTGGTTCCAACCGGCGTCGTTGCGGACTGCGAAGTAGTCCAAAAAGTTTGCGCAAAATGATCCGTCGCGCAGCCAAAGTGTTGCCGTCGGCAAACTTTTTTTCGGGTGCTGGAAGTGGCCGGCGACGACTGTTGGTCGCATGTCTTGAGATGCCGTTGGTGTACTGCCAATGCAGCAGCGTGTTGGCAGCGTCGAAACGAATAGTGCACTTTTACCGATGTTTTTTTACTTTGTGTTTTTTTTGAAGCATGCAGGCATGGTGGCGACGGGTGCACATCGCGGGCTGTGGCGGCGGGCGGCCGGGCGCGGAAGGCTGAAGGCTTCCGAAAAATATTTCGCAAAGATAGTTGACAGTAAAAAAAACCGTGATTAGGTTTCGCCCAGCAGACCTTTCCTGCGGAAGCGAGTGAGCCGGATCAACATTCAGACGCGAAGCACAACTTGGACGTCCGCCAGGATTCTCTCGATGGTGGAGCAGGACTCGCTTCCTTCCGCGAAACACCCCCCTGATTTCTATCTGGCACCTGCAGCGGGCCCCGTTGCGGGTGTTTCTGTATCCGTAACGACGCGCTAGACGCGTCGTCGGTCCTCCGCCGAACACCGCGGATTTGCTTCAACTGGGCATTTCAATTCCATAGATCACTGACGAGGAACAAACCATGGCTACGAAGAAAGCTGCTAAAAAGCCGGCCGCCAAGAAGGCGGTAAAGAAAGTCGCCAAGAAGGCTGCCGTGAAGAAGGTTGCCAAGAAGGCAACCGCCAAGAAGGCAGTGAAGAAGGTCGCAAAGAAGGCTGTTGCCAAGAAGACCGTGAAGAAGGCAGCCGCCAAGAAGACCGTCAAGAAGGCAGCTGCCAAGAAGACCGTCAAGAAGGCCGTAAAGAAGGTTGCCAAGAAGGCAACTGCCAAGAAGGCCGCCAAGAAAGTAGCTAAGAAGGCCGTAAAGAAGGTTGCCAAGAAGGCAACTGCGAAGAAGGCCGTCAAGAAAGTAGCTAAGAAGGCCGTAAAGAAGGTTGCCAAGAAGGCAGCTGCCAAGAAGGTCGTAAAGAAGACTGCAAAGAAGGTTGCCGCCAAGAAGCCGGCCGCCAAGAAGGTTGCTGCGAAGAAGAAGCCGGCCGCTCGCAAGAAGAAGGCCGCTCCGGTAGCGCTGCCGGCTACCCCGGCGCCGCTGATCTGATCCAGCTCCACTAGCAGTACCTGAAACTCCTTCCCCGACTGCCCAGCGGGGAGGGAGTTTTTTTATGGGCGTCTTCTGGAATGGCGGGGCAGTGGATGTGGGAGCGGCGTCAGCCGCGAAACCGGCTACACATCCGAGGAACCGAGCCCTGCCTTTGCCGCAGGCAAGGGGAGGGTTGGGAGGGGGGCTTTAGGTTTGCTGGTAAAGCCTATGCCGAGCGTGGCTCGGCACTACAGGTGACGCCGGCCTTTGTAGGAGCGGCGTCAGCCGCGAAGCTGACGGTGCATCCGATCTACCGGCGCTGGCTCCTGCCAAAGGCGACGCTACCGAGCAAAGAAAAAGGCGGCCATCGGCCGCCTTTCGGATACTGCTGGAGATCGCAACGCAGCTCAGCGCGGTGATGCCACCGCGCGATCCGAGGATGCGCCCTTCTTGCCGCCGCGCGCCGGAGCCGCATCTTCAGCCATCAGGTTGTCGCTGCCGAAGTCGGTGTCCACGTCCAACCAGCGCTGTGTCGGCAGGCCGATTGCGCGATCGAGGATGGTCGGCATCATGCCGCTGGGCAGGGTGCTCTCGCCGTTCCACATGATGGCGATGCCCAGGTCGCGTTCCGGTAGCAGCGCGACCAGACCGCGATAGCCCTGCACCGCGCCGGCATGGAAGACAACCTGATGGCCGGAGTAATCGAATACGCGCCAACCCAGCGCATAGCCCGCCGACTCCAGACGCTGATGACGCCAGCCCGAGCGCATTTCGCCTGGCGTGTTCACCAACGGTGCGTGCAGCGTTGCCAGCAAGGGCGCCGGCAATACGTCCGGACGATGGCCGGTGTGCGCCAGCAGCCACTGCGCCATGTCACTGGCACTGGCGTTGACGCCGGCGGCAGGTGCGACGCGGTAATAGGTAGGCTTGGGCGTCAACGACACCCAGCCGTTGCGGCTGCGCACGTGCGGGCGCGCCCAGCGCGGGCTGGCCTGGATGCCGGCCAGGCCGAGGCTGGCATCGTTCATGCCCAGCGGCTTGAGGATGCGCTTTTCAACGGCTTGCTCGTAGAAGCTGCCCGAGGCGGCAAACACCACATCGCCAACCAGGCTGAAGGCGACGTTCTGGTAGGAATAGCATTCGCCGGGTGCGCACTTGAGTGGCGCGGTGGCCAGCTTCTGGGTCAGCGAGTAGTAATCGGCATTGGCCTCGACATCGCGGTCATAGGCATTGCTGGTCAGGCCGACGCGTTGGCTCAACACATCGGCCACGGTCAGCTTGTCGGTTGCCTCGGGCGTTGCCAGACGGAAGCCGGGCACGTAGTCGGTGACCTTGCTGTCCCAGCGCAGGGTGCCGTCGTTGACCAACAGGCCGGCCATGGTGCCGGCGAAGGCCTTGGACAGCGATGCCAGGCGGAACACGGTATGTGCGTCGACTTCCTGCGGGTTGCTGATATCGGTGACGCCGTAACCACGTGCCGACAGTACACGCCCGTTCTGGACGATGGCCATGGCCATGCCGGGGACGCGGTTGCCGTAGGTCAGCTGCTCGGCCAGTGATTCGATGGACGCGACATTGAAGTCGGCCGGCAGCGGCTGTATCTGATCCGGGCGCAGTGCGGTGCGATACGGCATCGGCTGCGTCGGCGATTGAGTGGGCGCGTTCTCCAGGTTCACCGGCAACACGCTTGTCGCGGGCGCGACGGCTGGCGAGCCGTTGTGAGTGGGAGTCTGCGCGGTAGACGACAATGCGAAGGGCATCAACACCCCCAGCAATCCCGATGCCACCGGACGAATGTGCCGGCGCTTGCTCTTGTCTTTCATCGTGATCGGTGCCTGTAAGCTACTGCTGTCGGCGATTCTAGCGCCGCTTTTCATCAATGCACAAACGGGGAGAGAATGAATGGGCATCGCGTTGATATTGCTGATCTTTCTTGTGGTGGTTGTCGCAGTTGTGGCAGCAGGCGTGGGTGTCTACAACGGCCTGGTCCGGGCCCGTAACGGCTACAAGAACGCTTTTGCGCAGATCGACGTACAGCTGCAGCGCCGTTTTGACCTGATTCCCAACCTGGTGGAGACCGCCAAGGCCTATATGGGCCACGAGCGACAGACCCTGGAAGCGGTGATCGCAGCGCGCAGTGCTGCGCAGTCAGGTTTGGCGGCGGCCAAGGCTGATCCGGGTGATGCGGCGGCAATGGCGCAGCTGGCGGCCTCGCAGGGGCAGTTGAATGGTGTGCTGGGGCGCTTGATGGCGGTGGCCGAGGCCTATCCGGAACTGAAAGCCAACCAGAACATGATGCAGCTCAGCGAAGAGCTCTCCAGCACCGAGAACAAGGTCGCCTTCGCGCGTCAGGCCTACAACGACGCGGTGATGGGCTATAACAACCGCCGCGAGACCTTCCCGGCCAATGTATTTGCCGACATGTTCAATTTCGCCACGGCGGCGCTGTTGGATATTCCCCAGGAGAAGCGCGAGCAGGTGCGCGAAGCGCCCAAGGTGCAGTTCTGAGCCTGGCGCAGGCGTAACAGGGGCGCGGGATGAACTTCTTCGAACACCAGGCGCAGGCGCGGCGTAACTCCGGGCGGCTGGTGCTGTTGTTTGCGTTTGCGGTGCTGGCCATCGTGCTGATGGTCGATGTGCTGGTGTGGTTCGGCACTGGCAGCGTGCGCGGCGTGCTGTGGAGCAGCGTGCTGACCGTGGCGGTGATCGGCTTCGCCTCGCTGTACCGGATCCGTTCGTTGAGCGGCGGCGGCGAAGCGGTGGCGGCGCAGATGGGCGGCACCGAAGTGCCAGCCGATACCCGCGATCCGGCATTGCGGCGCCTGCGCAATGTGGTGGAGGAGATCGCAATCGCCTCCGGCGTGCCGATGCCGCGCCTGTACGTGCTGGAACAGGAGGCGGGCATCAACGCCTTTGCCGCTGGTTATTCGCCGGCTGACGCGGCCATCGCGGTGACCCGTGGCACCTTGCAGCGGCTCAACCGCGATGAACTGCAGGGCGTGATCGCGCATGAATTCAGCCACATCCTCAATGGCGACATGCGCCTGAACATCCGCCTGATGGGCGTGCTGTTCGGCATCCTGATGCTCAGCGTGATCGGCAAGCGCGTGCTGCTGCATATGGGCGGCGGCACGCGTGTGCGCTTCGGTCGCAGTGTCGGGCCGGTGTTCTTGTTGATGCTGATTGGTTTGGCCGGCATCGCCATCGGCAGCATCGGCGTATTGTTTGGTCGGCTGATCAAGGCGGCGGTATCGCGCCAGCGCGAAATCCTGGCGGACGCTTCGGCGGTGCAGTTCACCCGGCAGACGCAGGGCTTGGCTGGTGCGCTGAAAAAGATCGGCGGTCTGGATGACGGCTCGCATCTGGCCAACCGTGCCGGCGCCGAGGAAGTCAGCCATATGCTGTTTGGCGAAGGCCTGCGGTTGTCGAGCTGGTTCGCCACCCATCCGCCGCTGGTTGAACGTATCCAGCGTTTGGAACCGTCATTCCGTGCCGAACAGCTGCAGAAGCTGCGCGGTAACTGGTTCAGTGCGCCGCCCGACGGGCTGGCCGAGGATCGCGTGCTGGGCCTGGCGGGGCGCGATGTAGCGAGTGTGGATGCGTTGCTGCCGCCGTTGCCGGGCGTGCAGCGGGTGTCCGTTGATCCGGTGATGGTTGCCGCACAGGTGGCGACGCCTGCCGACGACGATTACCAGCAGGCAGTGCGCCTGGCCGGCAGTCTGCCACTGCCCCTGCGCGCATTGGCTGGCGATCGTGGCGCGGCGCAGCCGCTGTTGCTGGCAATGTTGCTGGACGTGGATGCCGCGGTCGCCGCCCGCCAGCGCGAAGCGGTGAGCGCGCAACTGGGCGAGCCGATGGCCGCCAGCGTAACGAGCATCGCGGCGGGCCCGTTACGCGAGCTGCACGCTGCGCTGCGGCTGCCATTGGCGGCTTTGGCATTCCCGACCCTGCGCAGCTTGCCCCGCCCGCAATTGATGGCTTTCATGCGCTGCATTGATGCGGTGACCCACGCTGATGGGCGCATCTCCCTGTTCGAGTACTGCCTGTCGCGCTTGTTGCTGGTGCAGGTGCAGGCAGCCTTGGATCCATCGCGTCACCTGCATTTCGGCCGCCGCAAAGCCAGCGGCGTGCAACGTGAGTTCGCCATCCTGTTGTCGGTGGTGGCGCGCGCCGGCAACCCCGGCGACGAAGCGGGCGCACGCCGAGCCTATCTGGCCGGCCTGCAGCGCATCCTGCCGCAGGATCATCTGCCCTACGCGCCGCCGGCGAACGGCGTGCTGGCCCTGGATGAAGTCTGGGCACCCTTGGATTCGATGGACCCGCTGGCCAAGCAGCTGCTGGTGGAAGCGGTGACCGCAACGGTGAGCCACAACCAGCGCATCAACATCGCAGAAGCCGAGCTGCTGCGGACCATTTGCGCTACCTTGCATTGTCCCCTTCCAGCAATGCTGCAGGTGGCGTGAGCAGCCGCTTGTCTCCCCCCCCCCCTTTCGCCAAAGGCGAAGGGGAGGGCCGGGGAGGGGGGCTTTCTGCCTCTGCTTGCTTCTCCCTGACAACAACCACTGGGCCTCACCCCAGCATCAACCCAGCCGCCCGCTCCGCAATCATGATTGTCGGCGCATTGGTATTGCCGCTGACCAGTGTCGGCATCACCGAGGCATCGATCACCCGCAATCCATCGATGCCGCGCACACGCAACTGCGGGTCGACCACGGCCGCATTGTTGCTGCCCATGCGGCAGGTGCCGATCGGGTGGTAGATGGTCTCGGCCTTGGCGCGGATGAAGGCTTCCAGGCCGGCATCGTCCAGGTGCTCATCGGCGGGGAACAGCGGAGACTTCCGCCACGGCGCGAACGCGGCCTGCTGCAGGATGTCGCGGCTCAGGCGTGCGGCCTCGATCATCATCTTCAGATCGAAGCCTTCTGCATCGCTCAGGTAGTTGGCCTGGATGCGCGCGGGTGCGGCCGGGTCGGCGCTGGCCAGGCTGATGCGGCCACGGCTGCGCGGATGCAGGTAGCAGGCGTGCAGGGTGTAGCCGTCGCCGGGCAGGCGATTGCGGCCGTGGTTGTCCAGCATCGCCGGGACGAAATGGAACTGGATGTCGGCGCGCTCGTCCGGCGCGAAACGCGAACGAACGAAGCCGCCGGCCTCGGCAACATTGCTGGTGCCTGCACCTTGATGGCCGCGCAGGAAGTAGTTCAAGCCGATCATGATCTCGCTGGCGCGGTCGTAGCTGACGCCCGGCACGCTGCGGTACAGCGTGCAGATATCCAGGTGGTCCTGCAGGTTGGCACCGACGCCGGGTTGGTCGAGCTGGACGTCGATGCCCTGCGCGCGTAGCGCATCGGCGGGGCCGATGCCGGACAGCATCAACAGTTGCGGCGAGTTGATCGCGCCGGCGCTGAGCAATACTTCTGCGGCCGCGTGGTACTGCTGGCGCTGGCCGCCCACGCGCAGGTGCACGCCGGTAACGCGCCCAGCGTCGATCTGCAGCCGTTCAACCAGTGCGCCGGTGACTACCTGCAGATTGCTACGCGAGCGCACTGGAGTGAGGTACGCGGCGGCTGAGGAGCAACGGGCGCCATTCTTCTGCGTTACCTGATAGAGACCCACGCCTTCATGCTGGACGCCGTTGAAGTCGGTGTTGTGTGCGTGTCCAGCCTGCTGCCCGGCTTCGATGAAGGCGCGGCTGAGTGGATTGACATGGCGCAGGTCGGCTACCTGCAGCGGACCGTCGGCGCCATGCAGTGCATCGGCGCCGCGCGCATTGCCTTCGCTGTGGCGGAACCACGGCAGCACGTTGTCCCAGTTCCAACCGCTGGCACCTGCCGCTGCCCAGCGATCGTAGTCGCCGGGCACGCCGCGCACATAGCACATGGCATTGATCGAGCTGGACCCGCCGAGCACCTTGCCGCGCGGCCACCACAGGCGGCGGTTGCCCAACGCGGGTTCCGGCTCGGTGTCGTAGCTCCAGTTCACGCGGCGGTTGTTGACCAGCCGGGCGATGCCGGCCGGCATATGGATGAAGGGGTGCCAGTCGCGTGGGCCGGCTTCGATCAGCAGCACCCGTAGCTGGGGGGCGGCACTGAGCCGGTTGGCCAGCACGCAGCCGGCCGAACCGGCACCGACGATGATGTAGTCGAATTCCTTTGCAGCTTCGCTCACACGCTTCTCCCTCCCGAGTCCCTCAGGATAGAACGGCGCGTTGTACCGGAGTAAGCCCTGCTGCACTGGCGATGTTGCAGTGCATTAGATAACGTACGCGCTCTGCCGAGTCCCACCGGAGTTACCCGATGCCGCCGTCCTCTCGCCACCCGCTGCACCGGGGTGCCGCATGACCGTTCCGCGCGGACCCGGTGCAATGCATCGACTATTGCTGGCGCTGCGCGGCTCACCGCCGCTGTGGTGGTCGTTCCTGTACTTCTTCTGCCTGCTCAGCGGCTATTACGTGCTGCGCCCGGTGCGTGAGGCGATGGCGGCCTCGGCGGACATGGAGGCTTTGTTTCCGCCGGGGTTGATCGCCTGGTTCGCGGCCCATGGGATGCCGCTGAAGGACTTCACCCTGCAGTTCCTGTTCTCCTGCGTGTTCCTGATCATGCTGGTGCTGCAGCCGCTGTACGGCTGGCTGGTCAGCCGCTATCCGCGACGGGTGTTCCTGCCGCTGGTGTATGGCTTCTTCATCTTCACCCTGTTCGTGTTCTACGCGATGTTCAGCGCCAACATCCCCGGCCGGGGCATGGCGTTCTTCTTCTGGATCACCGTCTTCAACCTGTTCGCGGTGGCGGTGTTCTGGAGCTTCATGGCGGACGTGTTCTCCAACGTGCAGGCGCGTGCTTTCTACGGTTATATCGGCGCGGCGGGCACGGTGGGGGCGTTCCTGGGGCCGATCATCACCAGCTCGCTGGTGCAGCGGGTGGGCATCGCCAACCTGATGCTGGTCTCGGCCGGCTTCCTGTCGATCTGCCTGTTCTGCATCTGGAAGCTGCGGCCGTGGGCGGTGCAACGCGAACGCGAGCAGCAGCTGGCCGACGGCGAGCAGCCGATGGGCGGCAGCGTGTTCGATGGACTGAAGCTGATCGCACGGGAGCCACTGCTGCGCTGGCTGGCCCTGATGGTGATATTCGGGGTCGGCGTTGGGACCATGCTGTACAACGAGCAGGCCTCGATCGTGCGCCGCATGATCACCGATCCGGCGGCCAGTACCGCGTTCTACTCGCGCATCGACCTGGCGGTGAATGCATTGACCCTGATCATCCAGCTGGGCCTGACCCGCTGGTTGCTGTCACGTTATGGCGTGGCACCGGCGCTGTTGATTCCGGGTTTCGCGATCATCATCGGCTTCTCGATCGCGGCGGCGTCACCGTTGCCGGTGATGGTGGCGGTGATCCAGGTGCTGACCCGTGCCAGTGAATTCTCGCTAGGCAAACCGGCACGCGAGACCATCTATACGCGTGTTGACCGGCAATGGCGCTACAAGGCTGGTGCGGCCATCGACACCGTGGTTTATCGCGGCGCCGACCTGACCTTTGCCTGGGTGCACAAAGGTTTGTCCCTGTTTGGCTCAAAGGCGGTGTTCGTCGGTGGCGCTGCGGTGGCCGTGTTCATGACGCTGTCGGCGCTGGGCGTCTTGCGCGAAGAGAAGAAGCTGCCGCAGGATCGTTGAGTGATTCCCCCGCGGCGGGCTGCCGCCGTGTTACCAGGATGAGATGACGATGAGCGTATTGGGCGTGAGTGCGATGGCGGTGACACTGCTGGTGGCGGTGTTGCATGTGTACTTCCTGGTGCTGGAGATGTTCCTGTGGACCAAGCCGCAGGGCTTGAAGACCTTCCGCAACACGCCGGAGAAGGCGCAGGCCACGCGGGTGCTGGCGGCGAACCAGGGGCTGTACAACGGCTTCCTCGCTGCCGGCATCATCGCCGGGCTGCTGTTGGCGCAGCCGGTGCTGGTGACGTTCTCCCTGGTTTGCGTGGTGGTGGCCGGTGCCTACGGCGCGTACAGCGTCAGCCCGCGCATCTTCTACGTGCAGGCCGTACCGGCAATCGTGGCGCTGCTGCTACGCACGCTGTAGTGCCGAGCCATGCTCGGCAGGAGCGTTACCGATGGATCAACTGTAGTGCCGAGCCATGCTCGGCAGAGGCATTGCCGATAGATCACCTGTAGTGCCGAGCCATGCTCGGCAGAGGCATTACCGATAGATCACCTGTAGCGCCGAGCCATGCTCGGCAAGAGCGTTCCCTACAGATCACCTGTAGAGCCCCTGCCGAGCATGGCTCGGCACTACAGGGCATCGCTTTGGATCAGCGGCTGATGTAGCGCGCGAATCCCAGCCACAACGGTACCGCGTACAGCACCGCACCGAGCACGAACAATGCGGTAAGCAGGTGCACGCGCCAGTCATTGATGCGCAGGAAAATGAGTTGCTCAATGGTGCGGCCCAGCCAGAACAAGGTCATGAAAGCCAGCACCACATGCCCTAGTTGCGTATCCAGCAGTTCGCGGGTGAAGGCCAGCGACAGCGCGCCCATCCCCAGAAACATGTAGACAAGGCGCAGGTTGAGTATCTGCATGATCGCGCGGTTGGCAGCGCTGAGCCTTGCCAGCTCATGTTTCCAGCCGAACAAGCGCCAGAACGCGAGGTGGAACAGGGCGAAGCCCAGACAGTGCAGTCCGCCAAGGCGCAGCATCCATTCCGCGGTCTGCATGGGCTAGCCTCCGCTGCGGCTGGGACGTGGTGATACCCACATCGCGATGATGGCCTGGAAGACCTCGGTACCGGTGGCATCGGTGACGCTGACCTGCACCGGCAAGTCGTAGCCGTGGTCGGTGCTGATGATGGGCTGCTGCGGAGTTGCCACCGCCTTCAAGACTCCCAGCGCCTTGGCCTGGTAATTCACCTGCATGCCCTTGGGGATCCAGCGCATGTCACCGGGCAGGCTGGCATCCACCATCACGCCGCCGACCAGCTCGGCAAGATTGCACATCGCGATCGCATGCACCGTGCCGATGTGGTTGCTGATGCGGCGGCGCTGGCGGATCACGCCTTCGCAGCGGCCCGGCTCCAGCGCAGTGATGGTTGGCGAGATGCTGGCGAAATAGGGTGCCTTGAAGCAGACCGCGCGTGAGAACAGCCAGTTGCCGGCGGGCCAGCGGGTGAAACGACGGTACAGCGAGAGTAAGGGCGCAGTCATGGCGTGGTGTCCTGATATGAAAACGGCGGGCACAAGGCCCGCCGTCGGTATTGCATGTGGATTGGCTTACGCGGCCTGCTGCGGCTGCGGGCGCTGCTTGCCCGGCAGGTCGTAGTAGCCGGCCGAACGCAGTTCGTGCGGTTCGAAGTCGTCCACGGTGATGGTGTCCATGGTGATCTCGCGCAGTTCTTCCAGCAGCTTGCGCTCGTCCTGGGTGATCACGCCCTCGGCCACCGCTTCGTCCAGCTGGGTGGCGAAGGTCAGTGCTTCGATGCCCTTGGTCTTCAGCGCCTTGATGAACTTGCGTTCCACCGGCTCGGCCATGATCGCCTTGGACAGGTAGCTGTTGATGCGGCCACCCGGGTTGTTCTCGCACGGGGTCAGGAACACGCCCTGGGCCAGACGGTCACGCGCTTCACCCGGAGCCATCAAGGTGGCGGCAACGCGGCGGCTCAGGCGATCGCCCGGGGCTTCGGCACGACGGCCGAAGGGGAAGATCAGTGCCCACATCAGCCAACCGATCGGGCGGATCGGGAAGTTGCGCAGCGCAGCCGACAGCGATTCCTCGATCTTGTGCACGCTGTCATGGAAGGCCCAGGCCAGCAGCGGCTGGTCAGCGCTCGGTGCGCCTTCGTCGTGGTAACGCTTGAGCATGGCGCTGGTCATGTAGATGTGGCTGAGCACATCGCCCAGGCGACCGGACAGCGATTCCTTGAACTTGAGCTTGCCGCCGAGCGTCATCATCGAGATGTCGGCCATCAGCGCCAGATTGGCCGAATAGCGGTCCAGCTTGCGGAAGTAGCGGCGGGTGTAGGCGTCGCCCGGGGCGGCACCGAAGCGTGCACCGGTCAGGCCGAACCACAGCGAACGCACGGCGTTGGAGATGCCGAAGCGAACGTGGCCGAACAGCGCCTGGTCGAACTCACGCAGGCCAGCCTTGCGGTCTTCATCCTGCGCGGCCTTCATTTCCTTCAGCACCCACGGGTGGCAGAGGATGGCGCCCTGGCCGAAGATCAGCAGCGAGCGGGTCATGATGTTGGCACCTTCCACCGTGATGGCGATCGGTGCGGCCTGCCAGCTGCGGCCGGCAAAGTTGCGCGGCCCGAGGATGATGCCCTTGCCGCCGATCACATCCATCACGTCGGAAATGACTTCGCGGCTCATGTTGGTGCAGTGGTACTTGGCGATCGCCGACGGCACTGACGGCACGTCGCCACGGTCAACCGCAGCGGCGGTGGCCTGCGACAGCGCGCTGATCTTGTAGGCCTTGCCGCCGATGCGGGCCAGCGCTTCTTCCACGCCTTCGAAGCGGCCGACCGACAGGCCGAACTGCTTGCGGATGCGTGCATAGGCACCGGTCACCACCGCGCCGGCCTTGGCACCACCGGAAGCAGTGGAGGGCAGGGTGATGGAACGGCCGACGGCCAGGCACTCGTTGAGCATGTTCCAGCCCAGGCCGCGCTTCTCGGCGCCGCCGATCAGCTGGGTCAGCGGGATGAACACGTCCTTGCCGCGGATCGGGCCGTTCTGGAAGGTGGAGTTCAGCGGGAAGTGGCGACGGCCGATTTCCACGCCATCGGTGTCACGCGGCAGCAGTGCCAGGGTGATGCCGATGTCCTTGGTATCGCCGAGCAGACCGTCCGGGTCGTACATG
The DNA here is from genome assembly GCF_056760015.1 of Stenotrophomonas sp. STEN029. Classification (NCBI taxonomy): domain Bacteria; kingdom Pseudomonadati; phylum Pseudomonadota; class Gammaproteobacteria; order Lysobacterales; family Lysobacteraceae; genus Stenotrophomonas; species Stenotrophomonas sp. STEN029. The sequence continues at coordinate 54,866 of NZ_JBRREC010000008.1, forward strand.
CGGAAGGCCATGCCGATCAGGGTCGCGACCGGGGCCAGGGTGATGTAGCGCTTGTCGAAGGTGAGCTTCAGGCCCAGCACTTCCTCGCCCTTCCACATGCCCTTGCAGACGATGCCGAAGTCGGGAATCGAGGTGGCGTCGGAGCCTGCGAACGGGCCGGTCAGGCCGAAGCACGGCACTTCCTGGCCGATGGCAAGACGCGGCAGGTAGTAATCCTTCTGCTCCTGCGTGCCGTAATGGTTGAGCAGTTCACCCGGGCCCAGCGAGTTGGGCACGCCAACGGTGGAGCTGACCACGCTCGATACCGATGCCAGCTTCTGGATCACCTTGTGGTGGGCCAGCGCACTGAAGCCCAGGCCGCCGTATTCCTTCGGGATGATCATGCCGAAGAACTTGTTCTTCTTGATGAACTCCCACAGCTCCGGCGGCAGGTCGGCGTGCACGTGGGTGATCTCGAAGTCGTTGACCATCTTGCAGAGCTCTTCCACCGGGCCATCCATGAAGGCCTGTTCTTCGGCGGTGAGCTGCGGCTTGGGGTAGTTGAGCAGGATGTTCCAGTCCGGGTCGCCGGTGAACAGCTCGCCTTCAAAACCGACCGAGCCGGTTTCCAGGGCGATGCGTTCGGTCTTGGACAGCGGCGGCAGCACCTTGCGGAACACGCCCATGAACGGCGCGGTGATCAGCGGCTTGCGCAGGAACGGCAGCAGCACCGGCACGCAGATCAGCGCAACGATGGCGGCGGCGACGATGATCGCGGTCTGGTTGACGCCGGCAAACCAGCAGATGGCCAGGGCCACCACGCTGATGACCGTCCATACGACGAGTCGCATGCGGTGGTAGGCAACAAAGGCACCTGCAAGCAGCAGGGCCAGGAAAGGTACGACGATGCTCATGGACGTGCTCCGGTAACGTGCTCGGTTCGGGCGGACGCTGCGGAAGGCAGTGCGTCCAGATAGTTCAACACAGCGGCGGTAAACGCATTGTTGTCATCGCCGGCCACCATGTGGGTGGCGTGCGGCAGATGGACATGCTGTGCGTGTGGCACCAGCGCCATGAATTCTTCAACGGTCTGCGGTGAGACCAGGTCACTGCGGCCGCCGCTGACCAGCAGCAGCGGGCATTGCACCTGGCGTGCGGCGTCGGCAATCACGCCTTGATGTTGCTCGCTGTCGCGCGCCAGCTCATCGACCAGGCGCGGGTCCCAATGCCAGTTCCAGCGGCCGTCCTTGCCCGGTCGCAGCAACGCACGCAGCGCGTCTTCGCTCTTGCGTGGGCGGTGCGGCATATAGGCGGAGATGGTGTCGGCAGCGGCCTGCAACGAGGCGAAACCGTCCGGGTGCGCGCTCATGAAGGCAAGGATGCGCTCCACGCCGCTGGTTTCCCAGCGCGGGGTGATGTCCACCAGCACCATCGCCGAGAACAAGCCCGGCCAGCGCGCTTCGGCCATCAGGCCAAACAGGCCGCCCATGGAAGCGGCGACCAATACCGGCGGCTGCGGCAGTTCGCCGGCTACCACGATCAGGTCATCGGTGAACTGGTCGCCGTGGTAGGGCAGATCGCTGGCGTTCCAATCCGAATCGCCATGGCCGCGGGCGTCATAGCTGAGCGTGGCGTGGCCTTCGGCATTGAGCGCTTCGGCTGTTGCAGTCCATGCGCCGCGCGTCTGGCCAAAGCCATGTGCGAACAGGATGCAGGGCTGTTTTCCGCTGGTTCTGGACGCGCCAAGGCCAGCGCCATGCGCGCCTTCCAGACGGATGTCCTCAGGGGATACAGAGATGGGAGTTGGCGTAACCATACCTGATGGTATGGAATGGCCTGAATGACTGTCAATACCTATGGGTATGGAAATGCTGACTGGGGAGGATGAGCGCGTCGGACCTGATCATTTATTTGCCAGATTGTCCGTATTTTGTTGCCCACATACTGCAACCAGTCCCCGCCGTATGGTTAAATCTGCCCATGAACGATTCTTCAGATTCCAGCACCGAGTCCCGCAGCACGCGGAACAGCCGCCTGAGCGCGGATGACTGGGCGCAAGCGGCCTTGGACCTGATTGCTGAACAGGGTGTGGGCGCGGTCGCGGTCGAGCCGCTGGCGCGTCGCCTTGGCGTGACCAAGGGCAGCTTCTATTGGCATTTCCCCTCGCGCGACGCGCTGCTGCAAGCGGCCTTGGAGCGCTGGGAAGTCGTCGAGCAGCAGCAGGTTTTCGGCAGCCTGGAAGAGGTGCCTGATCCGCGCACCCGTCTGCGCGCGCTGTTCCAGCTGGTCGCCCATGAAGTCACTCCGCACGTGATCTACAGCGAGCTGCTGAAGGCCCTGGACAACCCGATGGTGCGTCCGGTCATTGACCGCGTCTCGCAGCGACGCATGGAGTACCTGATCGCCTCGTTCCGCCAGGCCGGTCTGAGTTCCACCGACGCGCGTCATCGTGCACGCCTGGCCTATGCGGCCTATGTCGGCTTCCTGCAGCTGTCGCTGCAGCTGCAGCAGCCCAAGCAGGCCCGCGAGGATTTCGAGGCCTATGTCGAGCACGTGATCGAGACCTTGATTCCGAACGGGTGAGTTGATCGAACGCAAGTGCCAGGTTAGAGCGCTTCCAGAATCAACCAACAGGTCGATCCGAGGGAATTACATCGAATGCGATGCTGATTCGTTTCCTGCTGCCGAAATAAGGCGTGGTGTGATGCAGGAAGAATGAAGGGAAAAGCAGCAGGTCGCCTGTCTGCGGTATCACCTCAAGCTGGTTTGCCGCAAAACTAAGCTCCAGTTCGTCAGGAGGGTGGCCGAAAACCAGCTGCCCTTCGGCTTCACTTCCGTCACCACTATCAAGATAGTACACGCCGCTCATCCATCCGGCAGGGTGTGTGTGTGGACGTTGATGGCCGCCGTCGCCGTGAATCACGGTTGCCCAAGCCTGTATGCGCCAGTGTGGCGAGCGCGCGGAGAACCACGGATGAGCTGACAGCAGGGGGCTGCGTGCCAAAGCTGCGATCGCAAACTCAATCTTCCGTCGAATCAGCCGTTCAAGAGGAAGTAATGCAGAGCGGGCGGAGAGATCAAGTAGCGTAGTCTGTTGCCCCCCGATAGTCGATTTTCCGATCGGCTCCCACCGCAGTTGCTGGTGCTGCAATACGCGCGTTACCAACAGTTCCCGTTGCTCGATGCTGTCATCGTTGCTTTTGACAACAAGCCCGTAGTCCATCAGCTTTCGAGCAAAAGCTGTGTCGCCGCCGGCGGACGCTGCAAGGTACAAGCCTGTGAGTGCCCATTGGTCCAAGGGGGAGCGTGATGCCACCTGCTGATAATGTTGGAAAGCTTCGTGAAAGCGCTGCTGGGCCAAGAGGGTCAATGCGTAGTCGGTTCTAGTCGCATCGTCGCTTGGGGAGCCTTCGAGCAGTTTTCCCAGCAGACGTAGTGCGCCCGCCGCATCACCCGAGCCGCGTAGTGCGTTGGCCAGGCTGCGAACTACCTCTGGGCGGGCTGGCGACATTTCATTGCAATGCGCCAGCAGGCGAGCAGCTTCCGCGTAGTTCTGCTTCTTGAGCTGGATAATGCCGCAGTTGCCCACTGCATCGAAATCTGTGGGGGCCAGCTCCACGATACGCTGGAAATCCTGCAGCGCCGCATCGAGGTGATCAAGCTGTGCGAGCAGAATTGCACGCTTCCTGAGTGCAGGAAGCTGGCAAGGCGCCAGGCGAATTGCGTGGTCAAGGCTGGATAACGCAGTCTCGGTGGCTCCCATTGCCAACTGCACCAATCCGTTCAGAAAGTATAGATCTGCGTTGTCGGGATTGCTTTGGATGGCTCGCGAAATGACACCAGCTGCTTGCTGGTGGTGACCGGCCCTGTAGAGGGTCCCTGCGTACTCCTCATATACGGGCAGGCCCTTGCGCAGGCATTGTTCATAGCTGGAAATGGCAAGCGGCAGATTTCCCTGTGCCCCGGATTCGCGCGCGTGCGCCAACATGCGATCGTCGTTCATGGCAACGCTTGTCCCAGTAGCACGTGGCAGACCTGCTCGATGTCGCGTGCCGATCTTTCAGGGGACAACAGGCTTTTTCGCTTGGTTGAGCCACGCATGGTGGCGCGTATCCGCTCCATCTCGGCTGGATTCGTGATGAAGGAGACGGCTTTCTCGACATAGCTGCCAGGCGAGGCGCATATCAGTTCATGCATTTCCAGGTAATGGTTGATGCTTGCACTCATGCGCGAAAGAGGCGTGGTCCCGGCCAGGCAGAGAATAGGCAGCTCTGCGGCGATTGCGTCGATTGCGGTGGCACCCGCGTTGTAATCGAATGCATCAAGCATGAGGTCGCAGCATTGCATGCGCTGCAGGTTGGATGCATGGTCGATGTTTTCCATGAAGACAACTCTTTGCACATCGCCGCCGGCCGCACCAAAGGACCTCAGTATTCCTTCGCGCGCGGGCTGAAGTGCGTAAATCGCCAGGTAAGCGCCTTCGCATTGATCAAGGATCTGTGCCCAAGCGGCAACGAGGGCGCCGCTGAGCTTGTACGTGTTGTTGAAGCTGGCCAGCAATGGAACACCATCGGGCAGTCCAAAGCGCGACCTGGGCGATGGCACGATGACCTGATGTGCGGGGGACGGCAGCAGGGGGGATGCCAGGCGTATTACTTCATCCGAGTAAGGCCAGATTTCATTGGAAGGCTGCACTATGTCGTCGAGGATGACGGCATCCAACCAATTGCTTTCGTGCGGGCTGATGAAGCCAAGCCAGCCGAGTTGGAGCCGGGCGGGCCGGAACGCCAAAATTGCTGGGCGCGCACCCAACGTGTAGCCGCCAAGGTCGATCAGCACGTCAACATCATCGGCCGCAATCGCCGCTGCAGCCTGCTCATCTGACAAGCCATCCAGGTCACGGAATGAATCGAAATCTGACGACAATGCTTCGGTATGGGGTTGCGGCAGGGACCTGAGCGTGTAGCCGGATACTTTGAATCTGGAGCGGTCGTGGGCCTTGAACAGATCCCTGGTCAAACGGCCTACAGCATGGCCCTCGAAATCGGCAGATAGATAGGCGATGTGGGTCCGGGAAGATGTAAGCGTTCTGCTGACTTTTTCGTTGTGCATCCGCCTGCGCGCAGGATAGCTGGCAGCGTAGTGAACAAGAACCCGGCGATACTCTTCTCCAGACAGGCCGCAGTGACTGAGTGAGAATGGCGATGGTCTGTCATCGGATGCCAGTGGCGCGCGCAGCAGAAGTTTGATTCGGACGAGTACTCTTTCGCACTCCTCGAAGTCGCATAGAGCGGACAGGAGATGCAGAAGCCGTGCTTGCACATCCAGTCGTGCTGGCGATATGCGGGCTGCAAGTTCGTAATGCTGGCGAGCCATGACGAGCTCTCCCATCAACTCGGCACATTGGGCTATGTTGAAGGCCTCCTGAGGCTTTTGGTGCAGCAGGACCTGGTATTCCGAAATGGCCTCCTTGAAGCGACCTTGTTGCTGGAGGCATTCTGCAAGGAAATGACGCGCCTCACCCAGTCCGGGGGCAAGCATCAAGCTATTTCTCAGGGATGCTTCGGCAGGAATTGCAGCGCCTGACGCAGTGAGCAGGCTCCCATGCAGCATCCATGCAATGGGATCGCTGGTATCGAAGTCTATGGCTTCTGTGGCGGTGGCCAAGGCATCCTGCACGAGCCCCGAGTCGCGTTCGCAGACTGCCCTCGGTACAAGCGAGGTGCCGTAGGCGGAGGTGCCTCTGGGAACTCTTCGAAAGTACTCGATCGCGTCCCCAAGTCGTCGGGTCTGCATCAGGAGCACACCCATATCCCTTAGCAGTCCAGAATCCCCTGGTGTGATCTGCAGCGCTGCCCGGTAGGCCGCTTCTGCTTCCCGTAGCATTCCAGTCTGGTGGAGATACCTGGCGCGTTGTTCAAGCACGGCAAGCCACCAGCTCCCAGCCCATCTTGCTCCCCTGCTGAAGGTGGGGTGCGATGGATACTCCAAGGCCTTCTTCCACAAGGAGCTGTTCCAGTGCATGCAGTTGCTGCGCCGTCTGTGCCGCGCGCTGCATCTCAAGCAGACGTTGCCTTTCACTGCGCATCTGGATATCGGTTGCGCGCAGCAACTTGACGCTGTCCGCTGGAGATGAGGAGAGGGTCGACATGGCGCGCCGCAGCAACGTGTATACAGTGTCGAGCATCGGTGCGTGATCGGCGGTGGCAACGCGACTCATGAGTTGGGCGGCTGCATCATTGAACACGAGTCGGTATTTGTCACGCAGATCGGCGTGGCCATCAGAAAGATTCAATGCATCCGCCAGCAGGAGCGCTTTTCGTACGATGTCCAATTCATCGAAAACAAAATGAAATGCCTCCAGTTGAAGCTCGGACATCTTCGATATCTCCGAGTCCGTGCTATGCAGAATCATTGCTATCCGTCCGTGTGCGGGATCCGTTATTCGTAGTACCTCGGCCAGGGCCAGTTCTCGATGCGCATACTCAAAAGCGAACTGCGACGTGACAAGCTGGGCGCTGCCATCGGCGAACGGCAGCCGACTCATCGAGCAATCCGGGTGAAAAATGATTCCCTTGTAATCATGGTTGGTTGCACCCGCGTCCGTGCCTGGATCTATGGATGCGCTATCGACGCCGTGGAGCTCGAACGAAGCATGGTGTTTTTTGGCCAATAGCAACACTGCACCGTTGCCTGTCCCCAAGTCCACGATGCGGTCGCCTGCGGTCAGGCTTTCAAACTGCATGTTCCAGAAGTCGGCGGTCTCTCCATCGTAATTGTCATTGATGGAAGACACGCTGCTGGAGTGAAGTACGCCAGTGCGCCAAAGGTTCGTCCAGTGTTGGGTTGAATCGTTCTGGTCAGTCATGCCGACGCCACCTTGTCCGCTGCTTGGATGTACGCGGTTGTGAATTCGGTGCCGGCATCACCAATTTTTTCCCTCAAGCCAAGTCCGTCCCTGTTCAGGGGGCGCCGGACCTGGGATTCACTGAAGGTTGCCGTACTCCGCGATTTCTTCCAATAGTCGAGCATCTGTGGTTCCCATTGGAAGCCAAACTTCTCCAGGAGCTTCCCCAGTGACGTTTGTGGTGTCTCAATCAGATCTTCCATGTCGAGCGAGACCACGCGATCCGGTGCTTTTGATCTCCAATATGCGATATGGGCGTCGGTAAGCGCGTGATAGCGAGCTATATCGGCTGCGCTCGTGGCATAGCCGCATCCGAAATCGAAGTCTCGCAGGTGGATGGATACAGCACAGTCCAAAGGGTTGCGGCGGATGTGAATTATTGCCGAGCGCGGGAGGCAGGAAAGGATCAGGCCGCAGTGCTCGATGTTTGCCGGGAGCTTATCCACGGTGGTGGCTTTTGAGCCGAGGATGTCTCCTGTCGCGGCACGATACCAGTGATTGACGAATTGGATGACGCGCGCTGCGACTGGTCCGCTGGTTCGAGCAAGTGGGCCGTTTGCGAGTGAAGGTATAAGGTTCTGCTCGCCAACGTTGCTCATCTTGCTATGCGCGCCGAGCATCGAGCCGAGGAGGGTTGTGCCGCTGCGTGGTAGTCCGACTATGAATAGAAGCTCAGGTGGTTCCCCTGGCTCGGACGCGCCCATCAGCTCCCGGGACTTGTCAGTTTGCAGGCGTGCAGCAAGCTCGCTTGCATGCCAATTCGGCAAACGCTCGCGTTTGAGGCGCTGTGCTGCGGTCGCGAAGCGGAAAGCTGTCGGTGGATCCCTTTGCAGGAAGTACGTGCTCAAAGAGAACAGCAGCTTTTCCCGTGCATAGTTTGAGGTCGGCTGGGTCAGTTGGGCTTCGATTTGTGCAGGTATCTGTGGTGAGCGTAACGTCGGATCCTCGAATTCGATGTACTTCTGCAGTGCATCCACATCCGCGGGATGTTGCGATATTCGTCTCTGGTAGAGCGCTCTGGCGGTGTCCTTTTTTCCCATGACCTGCGCGACCTGAGCGGCCAACAGGAGTCGATCTTCGGTGAGTTCGCCGTTCTCCATGAGCTGTTGAAGCACATCCCAAACGGGCGAGGGGCGGTTGCTTAGGAGCATCAATTGCATCCACAGCTGCTCTATCTCAAGTGAGTCCGGATGCAACTGGCGAAGATGATCAACTATTCGTAGGCGTGCGTAGGGATCAGCGTGGAAGCGAGGGTGGTCCAGTGCCTGACGGATGAGCTCCGAGGATTGATTCCTCAACAAGAGTTCCAGACTTTCATCAGGGTGGGCTTGCCAATCGCTGGACATATCTTGCTCTATCAGTGCTTCTTCTGAGGTTACGACGAAGCTATCGCCGACTACTTGGACTGTCAAAAAAAAGCGACCCGCATTGAGCGGGTCGCCTTGTTACATCAACCGAACATCACTTGATCAGAAGTTCTGCTCATAGCGCATGTACGGGGTACGGCCCCAGATGTTGTACAGCTCATTGTCATAGTACGGGAAGCCATACAGGGTGGCGTTGAACGGCGGCATCTTGTTGCCAAGGTTGCGGACGCCCAGAGTCACCTTTGCCTTCCACGGCAGCGCTACGCTGGCTTGGACGTCAAACGTGGTCCAGGAGGGCAGCGTCGTGGCCGGAGTACCATTGGAGCTGTCGGAAATGTAGTTGGTGATGAAGGCAGCGTTGAAGTCGCCCTTTTCCCAACCCAGCAGCAGCTGGCCACGGTCCTGCGGGAAGCCGGCGGTGCCTGCACGCTCCAGCCTGTCAGCGGCAATCGCGGTGAAGTCGTACTCCAGCTGGTGCGACCACGACAACTTGGTGGAGAAGTTGCCTGCAACAGAGGTCTCGAAGCGGTACGAGGCTTCAACGTCAATGCCGCGTACGGTCTGGACGGCACCATTGTCGACCGGCAGCAGGATCTGCTGCGGAACGCCCGGCAGGATGGCCCCGTTCGGAGCGATGATGTCGGCAGTACGATCGACGCCATAACCCGGCACGCCCTGGTCGCCATAGCGGAAGGCCAAGGCGCGCGGCACGGTCGAGATCACGTTCTTCAGCTCGACGTCGTAGTAGTCGACGGCGAAGGACAGCGAGTCCAGCGGGCTCCATACAAAGCCCAGACCCCAGTTCTTGGATTCTTCCGGCTTCAGGAAGCGGTTGGAAGACTGCAGCCACTGGTACTGGTCGCTGGAAGAGCAGGGGTTGACCGGGTACGGCTGATAAGTTGCATTGCCCGGGGTAGCCTGCACGGCCTGCAGTGCCTTACAGGCGAGTTCGTCACCACCTGGGTGACCTGCAGATGCCAGCGGCGGGCTGTTCAGGTTGGTGCTGGACGAATCGCCATACAGGTCGACCAGGGTCGGTGCACGGAAGCCCTTGCCCCAGGAACCACGGACCAGCAGCGAATCGATCGGGCGGAACTCGAACGAAGCGCGCGGCGAGAACTTGCTGCCGACGTCATTGTAGGAGTCGTAGCGACCGGCCAATGTGACGCTCAAGCTGTCGAGCAGCGGCAGCAGGGTTTCAAAGTACGCGGCGTAAGAAGCACGCGAACCGCCACTGCCAGCACCTGCGGAACCGAATACGTTACCGGCGGCACTTTGGGCGTCGTACACCATCGACAGACGGTCGTCGAGGTATTCGAAGCCGGTCACGAAGCCGGCCGGACGGCCGCCGATCTCGAACAGATCGAAGGAGATGTTACCGCCCACGTTGACCGTGCGCTGTTCCGACTCCACGTATACGGTGTGGCCCACCGACGGAGCAGCGGCAGCGACGCTGGGCGAAGTTGGGTCGAACGGGTTGTAGCTGCCGGCGTCGATGGCTGCCTGCAGTGCGCTGGACAGACCGTAGTTGTAGTTGACGCTGCTCTGAGTCACGCGGCCATGACCTGCCGACAGTTCCCAATCAGCGCCGCCAAACAGGCCGATGCTGCCCTGCAGGCCGAACGAGTAGTCGCGATACGCATCTTTACGGATCGAATCACGGGTGCCCAGCGGAGTGAAGCGGTAGTACAGGGTGCCGTCAACGCCGAACGGGTTGAAGGGATTGCTGGCAGCGATGGTCGGATAGGTATCCACCGGCGCAGAGGCGTAGACGCCCTTGCTCTTGGTGTCCGAGGTGATCGCGCGGAAGAAGAACGACGTGTCGTCGGTCAGCTGGTAATTGGCGTTGACCAACAGCGAGTCACGCGACAAGGACGATTCGTTGGCGGAGGTCGCGCCGTGATCAAAGCCGCAGCGTGTCGCATCGTAGCGGATGCTGTTCTCGAACGTATCGCAGTTGGCGACACCAACCAGGCCGGTGCTCGGGCTGAAGAAGTTTGCCGACGAGTTGAATGCGCTGGTGCCCCATGCGAGGCCAGCACCGGTGATCAGGTTCTTGATCTCACGGTTGTACATCATCTCGCGTTCCTGGTGGTCCAGGACGAAGGTGACGTTGCCGCGGTCAGAGCTGATGCCGCCGGAGATGCTGCCGGTGTTGCCGGTCGGGCCAACCTTGGGGGTTTCATAGCCGGCCGAGAAGGTCAGGCCTTCATAGTCCTTGCGCAGGATGATGTTCACCACGCCGCCGATGGCATCGGAACCGTACACCGCGCCGGCGCCTTCGCGCAGGATTTCGATGCGTTCAACCGCAGCGGTCGGGATCAGGTTGATGTTGGCGGCGCCACCGTCCAGTGCAGCCGACTTGGTCATGCGGCGACCGTCGATCAGCACCAGGGTGTACTCGGCACCGAGGCCGCGCAGGCTGATGGTTGCCTGGGAGCCGGTAGCGGAACCCGAAGATTCACGAGTCGAACCGAACGAGTTGTACACCGTGTTGCGCAGGAAATCGGCGACCGAAATTTCACCGGCGGTTTCGATGTCCTGACGGCTGATGACGGTGACCGGGCTCGGGCCCTCGACGTCAACGCGCTTGATGCGCGAACCGGTGACCTCGATGCGATCGAGGTTGGTGGCGCCTTCCTTCTGGGCTTCCTGCGCGAACGCAGTACCGGCCATGCCGGTGCTTGCGGCCAACGCGAGGACAACTGCGTCGCGCAGCTTGTTGGTCTTGCAATTCATTGGTTCTCTCTCTCTGCCAAGTGGACTTGGGTGTTGCATGGGTTGGCCCGGGAGGATTCGAAAGGCGAATCCAAAACCGTGGGCTGGGACCGATAGTACTTGCGACTGCAGATAAATTAAAGATTGGTTAATGATTCGAGAGAAAAGCATCAAACTTGGCAAAGTGTTGAATTTTCGAGCAAAAACGAAAAACGCCCCTGAGGGGCGTTGGGTCATGTACCAAAAAGAAATATTGGTTACAGGTCCTGTTCGTACCGCACGTACGGGATTGCGCCGTCGTCATTGCTCTCGTTGCGCGGCGAGAACGGGTTTTTGCCGCGGGTGATCACGTTTTCAGCGCCGACCGTGAGCTGGCCGCTCCATGGGGTGCGCCAGGTGATGCCCAAACCCAGGCCTTCCCATTTGCCGCTGTGACCAGGAGCGTCGACCACGCGGCCGATCACATTGGCGCTGAAGGCGCCGTAGCCGCCTCCGACGCTCAGGCTCTTGCTGTCCCACTGGTCGGCGACGGCCGGGGCGGCGTCGGTCAAGGGGACCAGGCGTGCCTTGGCGTAGGTGCCGCCGATGGAGACGAAGCCTTCGCGACCGATGTTCTTCTGGCCGAAGACGGTCAGGTCGTTCTGTTCGACTCTTGCCGCGCCGGCCTTGCCGCCGTTCGACAACCATGCCGGAAGCGTGTCGCGGCCCGTGCCGGCGGTAATGCCAACGCGGCCGCCGGGCCGGTTGAACGCAGTGGTGGCCGAGATATGACGCCCGTTGTTGTCGTCATCGTCGTCACCCAGGCTGGCGAGCATGCAATGGCTGGCAAGGCCACCAATGCTGCTGCCGCCGCTGCCGTTGCAGAGCAGACCGAGCGAGTCGCCGGAGGACAGGCCAAAGGCCGCATCCAGCGAGCTACGGCCGAAATTCCAGCGCGCGCCGACGTTCTGGGTGCCAGTGGGTTCCAGATAGAGCAGGGCTTCGACCTTGCCGCTACCGCGGTTCCAAACCGGCAGCACGGTGCTGTCCACGGCCCGCGGCTTGCTCTGTGCATGCACGCCCGTGACCACGCCAAGGGCGATCATCAGAGCAAGCGGTAGGCGCAGGAAGGCGTTCATGGACTCAGTAAGACCCCGTGTGCGCCAGGAAGTTCCCGGCGCGTGAGTTCTTGATCCTATGCGGTTTATGGTTTCTTAACAAGTCTTCGCCCTCCCCAGAACGTAACTCGTTGGACCGTTATTGCAGCCGCTCGGGAGCGGGCTGGTTGGCCGGTGTGGAACTGAACAATACGCCGAATTCTGCTAAAGGGAAGTGATATTCCTGACCGCAGAACTCGCAGCGTACCTCGACCTGCCCGGTGGGCTCGGCGGCGGCCCGGGCTTCCTCCTCGCCAAGCGACTGCAGCATGGCACTGACCCGTTCGCGGGAACAGGAGCAGCCAAAGCTCAGGGCCTTGTCGCCGACCAGTTGCGGGTTCTCTTCATGGAACAGGCGGTGCAGCAGTTCGCTGCCCTGCAGGGCCAGCAGCTCGTCACGGCCGAGGGTGTCAAACAAGGCGCCTGCGCGGACCCAGCCATCCTCGTCACCCTGGTCACCCGGCAGTTTCTGCAACAGCAGGCCGGCGGCGTGTTCGCCGTCGCTGGCAAGCAACAGGCGCGTCGGCAACTGTTCGGAGTGGCGGAAGTAATCCTCGAATGCCTCGTCCAGGCTGTCGCCGGTCAGTGCGACCAGGCTCTGGTAGCGCTGCGGTTCGCGCGGGTCCAGGCCGGGGTTCTCGATGGTGATGGCGAGCAGGGCGTCCTCGCCAAGGGCGCGCAGGCTGGACGGGGCGTCTTCGCCGTCGTTCAGCTGGGCGATGCCACGCAGGGTGCCGGCCGAGGTGCATTCGCTGAACAGCGCGCGCAGTGCGGTGCCGCTGCGAAGCTGAATGGACAGCCGTCCATCCACCTTGGTGTGCCCGGTGAACAGCGCAGAGGCCACGCTGGCCTCACCGAGCAGGCGCGTGGCGGCGGCCGGGTAGTCGCCATGGGACAGGATTTCACGCCAGCTCTGGCCCAGCCGGACATGGACGCCGCGCACACCGGCGGCGGGCAGGAGGAAGCGGACAAGTAGGTCGGAAGTGTCGGTCATGGGGCTGGATCTACGCGAGGTGGGGCCGGTGCCGGATAATGCGCCGGACAAAAGGTCTTGCAAGGTGGATATCAATGGGGGCGGAGCAGGCCGAGCTCAAGGTGGAGCAGGAATCAGGGACAAAGGCAGGGCGCCGGAAGCGCTGGTTGCGGCGCTTGTTGTGGGCGCCGGTGGTGTTTGCAGCGTTCAGCGTAGTGCAGGTGGTGGTACTGCGCTTCGTCGATCCGCCGTTTTCCACGGTGATGGTGTTCCGGCAGATGGAGGCACTGGGGCAGGGGGACTGGAAGTTCCGCATCCGCTACCAATGGCGTGACCTGGACCAGATGGCACGCAGCGTGCCTATTTCCCTGGTGGCGGCCGAGGACCAGCGTTTCCCGGAACACAACGGCTTCGATCTGCAGGCCATTGAAAAGGCGCGCAAGCACAATGAGCGCGGTGGACGCCTGCGCGGCGCCAGTACGATCAGTCAGCAGACGGCAAAGAACGTGTTCCTGTGGCAGGGGCGCAGTTGGCTGCGCAAAGGCCTGGAGGTCTGGTACACGGTGCTGATCGAAGCGCTATGGCCGAAGCAGCGGATCATCGAGATGTACGCCAACGTGGCCGAGTTCGGTGACGGCATCTATGGGGTGCAGGCGGCATCGCGCGCTTATTGGGGCAAGGATGCCGCGCGCCTGAGTCCGGCGGAAAGCGCGAGGTTGGCGGCGGTGTTGCCGTCGCCGCGGCGTTACAACGCGGCCAAGCCTGGGCCGTATGTGCAGCGCCGGGCAGCCTGGATCCAGCGGCAGGCGCGTCAGCTGGGCGGGGCAGACTATGTTGACGACGGCAATTGACCGCATGGCTGTTGTTAGACTTTGCCGATGAATACGCCAGAACGCCTGACGCTGCTGATCACTGCTTTCAACGAGCAGGAAGCGTTGCCGCAGCTGCACCCGCGCTTGTGCGCGCAGCTGCAGGCGCTGGATGGCAATGTCGATGGTCGCATTCTGTATGTCGATGACGGCAGCAGTGATGCGACCTGGGCAGTGATGCAACAACTGGCGGCGCAGGAGCCGCGGGTCTCGGCGCTGCGCTTGTCGCGTAATTTCGGCAAGGAAATCGCCTTGACCGCAGGGCTGGACTTTGTGGACGAAGGTGCGGTGATCCTGCTTGATGCCGATGGCCAGGATCCGCCAGAAATGATTCCGCAGTTCGTCGCGCTGTGGCAGCAGGGGTATGACGATGTCTACGGCACGCGCCTGGAGCGTGGCGGTGACGGCTGGCTGAAGCGGCTTACCGCAGCAGCTTTCTATCGGGTGATGGGACGTTTGTCGAAAACGCCGATTCCGGCTGATACCGGTGATTTCCGACTGCTTTCTGCGCGCGCGCTGGCCGGCTTGCGGCAGCTGCGCGAGCGCCACCGTTTCATGAAAGGCCTGTTTGGCTGGATTGGCTATAACCGTGTCGCGCTGCCATATCGGCGCGAGCCGCGTCTGGCTGGCAACAGCAAGTTCGGCTTCTGGAAGTTGTGGAACTTCGCGCTGGAAGGCATCACCAGCTTCTCCACCGCTCCGTTGCGGGTCGCGACCTATCTGGGATTGTTGACCGCCGCAGGGGCATTTGGTTTTGCGATATGGGTGATCGGCAAGGCTGCCCTGTATGGCGACCGGGTTGCTGGCTGGCCGACGATGATGGCAGCGATCCTGTTCCTGGGCGGGGTGCAGTTGATCGCCCTTGGCTTGATCGGCGAATACCTTGGGCGCCTGTACATGGAGGCCAAGCAGCGGCCCTTGTACCTGGTCGACACATGGCAGCCGGCGAACGTGGCAGTATCTGCCCCATCCGCCAGCGCAGGAGAACGCCATGCAGACCGTTCGACAGTTGTTAGGGGCCAAGTCCCCTGAGATCCACGCCGTGCCGCCGGATGTGGCGGTGGTGCAGGCGATCCGCCTGATGGCCGAGAAAGGCATCGGCGCGGTACTGGTGATGGAAGGCCGCACGCTGGTCGGCATCCTTTCCGAGCGTGACTACGCCCGCAAGATCGTGCTGATGGACCGGTCTTCATCCACCACACCGGTGCGCGAGATCATGACCGCCGAGCTGGTCACGGTGGCACCGTCGGTGACGGTCGAACAGTGCCTGGAACTGGTGACCAATCGACGCATCCGCCATCTGCCGGTGGTGGACGGTGATGAAGTGGTAGGCGTGATCTCGATCGGCGACCTGGTCAAGTCGGTGATCGAGGCGCAGCGTCTTGAGCTTGGCCAGCTGCAGCAATACATCACCGGCACCTGAACCTGTCGGCGCTACCTGGCGTAGCGCCCGCCACATTCCGCGTCCTTGCCCGGCCCGGTCTCAATCGTGGCCAGCAGGGCTGCGGGTGGGGCAATGCTGGCCAGGGTCAGGGCGATCGCGCCACGCAGGCCCAATGCCTTGAAGTCCGGGCGGAAGGACGGATCCTTGAAGCTGCCGCCGATGCGGAGCGGCGAGCGCAGGGCGAGGATGCTCACGTCCTTGGGTCGCGGACGCAGCAATAGATCCAATTGCTCCTGCTTGAGGTTGATCGTGCCTTCGCCGACAACCAGTGTGTCGGTGGTGTCGAAGGCCAGCGCGCGCGACTGCATCAGGCCATTGCGCACGCCGAAGTCGCCGAAGGCGCAACGCAATGGAATCTGCTTGTCACCGGTGAAGAGGAACTTCAGCGACTCGGCTACATCCAGCCCGGCCAGCTCCATCAGCAGGTTGCCGATGTGCCCGCGACCCATGCCCACAGCCACATCGCCATTGCTGCTGCCGAGCATCGCGGCGATGGAGTTGCCGTTGCCGCTCAGGCGGATGTTTCCGCTGATGCCGCCTGAGGCCTGCTCCGCCAACTTGGCATCCGGGAACAACTGGCCGAGCTGGACCCCGCGCAGGCTGGCATTCAGCGTGGTGCTGATCTGCGGACGCCGCGCATCCATGCGGATGGTGCTGCGGATATCGCCGCCGGCCACGCCGAAGTTGAGCGGTTCCAGTCGTAGCAGGCCGTTGTCCAGCAACAGGTGCGCGTCCATGTCGTCCAGTGGCAGTTTGGGCGCGCTGATGTGCTGTGCCTTCCAGCGAACGTCCGCGTCCATCGCGCGCAGTTTGCTCAAGTCATAGGGTTTGTCGGGCAGCAGCGTTGGTTTCGCGGCAAGTCGTGCAGCCTCGGCCTTCTGTTCGGCGTTTGCCGATTCATCGCCGCCGGTTTTCGGTGGTGCACCGATGAAGCCTGCAAGATCGTCGAAGTCCAGCTGTTTGGACAGCAGGTTGGCAGTCAGTCGCGGGCGCTCGCCGGCCACATCGATTTCCACATCGCCAGCCAGGTCGCTGTCACCAACGCGCCCACTGAATTTCTCGTAGCGCCAGCGCTGGTACTCGCGCTTCAGTCGTCCGTCCAGCCGGTACGGCGGCGACGAAGGAATGGCGATGCCGATCAGCGAGTAGAGATCTTCCAGATCCTGCCCGCTGAGCTGGAACTGCAGGTCGAACACCTGGAACTGGAAGGGGTTGGTCAGCGTGCCGCTGGCGATGGCGTGGGTCGCGCCAGCACGGGCATCGAGGTGGATGCGGAACGGGTGCTCGCTGTTGCTGAGTTCCAATGGCGATTCCGTGCCACCTTTCAGGGTGAACGCAGCACCTTGCCAGTGGCCCTTGCCTTCGATCAGCACGGGAGGTGCGGCATCGACCTGTTTCGGGGTGCCGCTGTGGACCGTCACATCAACCTTGGTGCGCCCGGGTTCGTCGAGGAAGTGCAGCTTGCCGTCGGTGATGTGCAGGCGTTTGAGTTGCGGTGGTTCGCCACCGCCATCGCCGAGGAAGTCCCAGTTGCCGGGCTCGCCCTTGCTTGGTGCGGTCTGCAGCAGCACCTCGGGGTGGCTCAGGCGTATCTCCGGAATCTGCACGCTGCCACGCAGTAGTGGCCAGATGCGGATGTCCAATTCAACACGATCAGCGCTGGCCATCTGAGGTTGTTTTGCCCAGCTGGCATTGGCAAAACGGATGTCGTCGCCACGAACGGTAGTGGTGCGGCCCAGGTCCACATCCAGGTTGCCGATCTGCAGGGCGCGGCCGGTGCGGGCCTGTACGGCACGTTCGAGCGGGCCTTTGAACCAGTTCCAGTCCCACAGCAGGATCAGTGCGAGGATTGCGATCAGCACCGCAGCAACGGCAATGAGCCAGCGTTGGCCGCGCTTGCCGGGGCGTTGCAGTCGCCAGCGCGACGCTGCTGGCGTGGCCGGGGGCGGAGAAGTAGTCACGTCGCCATCGTGGCGTGCTCTGTGTTCACGCAGCGCGAATCGGGCATTGGCGCGATGTGAACATGGTGTTGCCAGGGTGTTGCCGGGAATTCCGGCGGGTACGGCGGATCTGTTGCGTTTACAGGATCTGCGCGGTCACCGAGACGAAGTGGCAGACGCTGCCGGCAATGACGAACAGGTGCCAGATCGCATGCGAGTAAGGCAGTTGCTCGCGGTGATAGAACACGGTGCCCAGGGTGTAGAACACGCCGCCGCCGAACAGCCAACTCAGGGTCCAGCCATCAAGCGAGGCCCACATGGGCTTGATTGCGACGATGACCAGCCAGCCCATCGCGATATAGATGGCGGTGGAAAGCTTCTTGAAGCGGCCGGTATAGAACAGTTTGAAGATGACGCCGAACACGGCCAGCGCCCAGATCGCGGAGAACAGTCCCCAACCCCAGGGACCGCGCAGGCCGATCAGGGTGAAGGGCGTATAGGTGCCGGCGATCAGTACGTAGATCGCGCAGTGATCGAAGATCTTCAGCCGGCCCTTGGCCACCGGGTGCTGGATGGCGTGGTACAGGGTGGAGGCGGTGTACAGCAGCAACAGTGCGACGCCAAAGACAATCGCGCTGGCCAGCTGCCAGCCATCGCCATAGATCGCGGCGAGGGTAATGAGTACAGCGCCGCCAGCCAATGCGCTGACCGCGCCCAGACCGTGGGTGAGGGCGCTGGCGACTTCTTCGCGGATCGATGCAACGGATGCAGTCATGGGTAATGGGGGCGCGGGCTGGGGGGAGGCCCGGTGCCCGCTATCATCACCCCGAACGGCGGCGTGTGCACGCCGCCATCAGACTTAGGCAACCGAAACCGTGTGCGCGGCCTCACGCGTGGCGGAGAAGCGCACGTCCGGCGCGCGTTCCTGGGCCAGCTGCAGGTTGACCCGCGTCGGTGCCAGGTAGACCAGATGGCCGGCGGCATCGATGCTGAGGTTGCTGGCGTTCTTCTCGCGGAACTCTTCCAGCTTCTTCGCATTGCTGCAGCTGATCCAGCGTGCGGTATTGACCGAGACCGGCTCGAACACCGCCTCCACGCCGTATTCGTCCTTCAGGCGATAGGCGGCCACGTCGAACTGCAGCACGCCGACCGCGCCGAGGATGAGGTCGTTGCTCATCAGTGGGCGGAAGAACTGGGTAGCACCTTCTTCCGACAGCTGCGCCAGGCCCTTCTGCAACTGCTTGAGCTTGAGCGGATCCTTCAAGCGGGCGCGGCGGAACAGTTCCGGGGCGAAGTTGGGAATGCCGGTGAAGGTGACGGCTTCGCCTTCGGTGAAGGTGTCACCGATGGAGATGGTGCCGTGGTTGTGGATGCCGATCACATCGCCCGGCCATGCCTCGGCGGCGATCTCGCGGTCGCTGGCCATGAAGGTCAGCGCGTTGGCCAGCTTCATCTCCTTGCCGGTGCGCACGTGGAAGGTCTTCATGCCAGCGGTGAACTTGCCCGAGCACACGCGCATGAAGGCGACACGGTCACGGTGCTGCGGGTCCATGTTGGCCTGGATCTTGAACACGAAGCCGGTCAGCTTGTCTTCCTGCGGGGCGATGTCGCGGCCGGTGGTGGCGCGGGTCTGCGGTGCCGGTGCGTGCTCGACGAAGAAGTCCAGCAGCGGCTGCACGCCGAAGTTGTTGACGCCCGAGCCGAAGAACACCGGCGTCTGCTTGCCGGCCAGGTAGGCCTCGACGTCGAACGGATGGCTGGCGCCCTGCACCAGTTCCAGTTCGTCGCGCAGGTCGGCCAGCATCTTCTCGCCGATCTTTTCGGCCAGGCCGGGGGAGTCCAACGACGGGAAGATGGTCGAGTCCTGGCGGGTGAAGTTGCGGCCCTGTTCGTACAGGTGCACTTCGCCGGTCAGCAGGTGCACCACGCCCTTCAGGCGCTGGCCCATGCCGATCGGCCAGGTCACCGGCGCGCACTGGATGCCGAGCACGGTTTCCACTTCATCCAGCAGCTCGATCGGGTCCTTGCCCTCGCGGTCGAGCTTGTTGATGAAGGTCATGATCGGGGTGTCGCGCAGGCGGCAGACTTCCATCAGCTTGATGGTGCGTTCTTCCACGCCCTTGGCCACGTCGATCACCATCAGCGCCGAGTCCACCGCGGTGAGCACGCGGTAGGTGTCCTCGCCGAAGTCGGCGTGGCCGGGGGTGTCGAGCAGGTTGACGATCTTGCCTTCGTAGGGGAACTGCATCACCGACGAGGTGACCGAGATACCGCGTTCCTTTTCCAGCGCCATCCAGTCCGAGGTGGCGTGGCGGGCGGCCTTGCGGCCCTTGACCGAGCCGGCCATCTGGATCGCGCCCCCGAACAGCAACAGCTTTTCGGTCAGCGTGGTCTTGCCGGCGTCAGGGTGGGAAATGATGGCGAAGGTGCGGCGGCGCGCGGCTTCGGTGGCGACTTCGGACATGGCAGGGGCGCCCGCCCGGGCGCATCAGAAACGAATGAACCGGCGATTATACCTGCCGCCGGCCCACCCATGCTGACCAGCACCGGTAGTGGGGGGGGGGGGGGGGGGGGGGGGGGGGGGGGGGGGGGGGGGGGCGGGGGCGGGGGGGGGGGGGGGGGGGGGGGGGGGGGGGGGGGGGGGGGGGGGGGGGGGGGGGGGGGGGGGGGGGGGGGGGGGGGGGGGGGGGGGGAGGGGGGCCGGGCGGGGGGGGGGGGGGGGGGGGGG